>CACXZL010000067.1 GCA_902772085.1 uncultured Coriobacteriaceae bacterium
CCTACACCCTCGAGGAGGTCGTGGCGCGCGACTACCTCACCGACCATCGTCCCGACGCCATACTCAACATCGTGGATGGCACCAACCTCGAGCGCAACCTCTACCTCACCACGCAGCTCGTCGAGCTCGGCATTCCCGTGCTCGTAGCCGTAAACATGATGGACCTTGTGGAAAAGAACGGCGACAAGGTCGATCTCGTGGAGCTTGCCAAGGCGCTCGACTGCAAGGTGGTCACCATCTCAGCGCTGCGCGGCACGGGCATCAAGGAGGCAGCTGAGGAGGCAGTCGCGCTGGCCCGTTCGGGCATCAAGCCCATCCCGCAGCATCGCTTCGAGGGTTGCGTGGAGCATGCGTTTGCCCATATCGAGGAGGTCACGGTCCACGACCTGCCCGAGGAGCAGCACCGCTGGTATGCCATCAAGCTCTTCGAACGTGACGAGAAGGTGCAGCAGAAGCTGGGCCTCTCTGAGGAGACCATCGCCCATATCGAGAAGGACATCGAGGCATGCGAGAACGAGATGGACGACGACGCCGAGTCCATCATCACGTCTCAGCGCTACGACTACATCACCTCCATTATCGACAGCTGCCTGCGTCGGGCGCACAAAGGCGAGCTCACCACCTCCGACAAGATCGACAAGATCGTGACGAACCGCATCCTCGCCCTGCCAATCTTTGCCGTCATCATGTTTGGCGTGTATTGGATCGCGATGGGTCCGCTTGGCACTTTCATCACCGACTGGACCAACGACGTCTTTGGCGGCGAGGTGCTCGTGGCAGGATCGCGCGAGCTTCTTGAGAGTTGGGGTGCCTCCAGCTGGCTCGTTGGCCTCGTTTCCGACGGTATCGTCGCGGGCGTAAGCGCGGTGCTCGGCTTCGTGCCACAGCTGCTGCTCTTGTTCCTCATGCTGGCGATTCTGGAGGACTGCGGCTATATGGCGCGCATCGCCTTCATCATGGACCGCATCTTCCGCCGCTTCGGTCTCTCCGGCAAGTCGTTCATCCCGATGCTCGTGGGCACGGGCTGCGGCGTGCCGGCCGTCATGGCGTCGCGCACCATCGAAAACGAGCGCGACCGCCGTATGACCATCACTACCACCTGCTTCATCCCCTGCGGGGCAAAGATGCCCATCATCGGCCTCATCGCCGGCGCGCTCTTTGGTGAGGCGGCGTGGGTCTCCACCTCGGCATACTTCATCGGCGTGGCGGCCATCATCATCTCCGGTGTCATGCTGAAGAAGACCAAGATGTTTGCCGGAGACCCTGCCCCCTTCGTCATGGAGCTGCCTGCCTATCACATGCCTACCGCGGGCAACGTCCTGCGCAGCATGTGGGAGCGCGGCTGGTCGTTCATCAAGAAGGCCGGTACGGTGATTCTGCTTTCCTCCATCATCATCTGGGGCCTCGCAAACTTCGGCAGCGTAAACGGCCGCTTCGGTATGGTGGGTGACCTGTACGAGGACGAGACGCTCGTGACCGAGGAATACATCCAGTCCGTTGCGGCTCGCAGGGGCGTGACTCCCGAAGAGGTCAACCCCATGGACGACTCCATCCTTGCGGGCATCGGCAGCACCATCTGCCCGGTCTTTGCCCCGCTCGGGTTTGGCAGCTGGAAGCCCGCCGTGGCCACCGTCACCGGTCTTGTGGCAAAGGAAGAGGTCGTCGGTACCTTCGGTGTGCTGTACAACGTCGACACCGAGGACGAGGAGTGGGACGACGAGGGCTCGCTTATCTGGGAGAACGTGCGTGCCGACTTCGAATCCTTCTCAAACGGTCACGGTAAGCTCGCTGCATATGCCTTCATGATTTTCAACCTGCTCTGCGCGCCGTGCTTCGCGGCCATGGGTGCCATCAAGCGCGAGATGAACAATGGCAAATGGACGTTGTTTGCCATTGGCTACATGTGCTTGTTTGCCTACTGCACGGGCATGGCGGTGTATCAGATCGGTCTTATGGTGGCTGGCGCCGTGAACCCGATCGGCCTGGCGGCTGCAGTCGCCGTGGTCGGCTTCGCATGCTACATGCTCTTTATAAAGAAGTACCAGGAGGCAGACCGTCTGACGATGGAATAAGGTTCGAATCTTATGTGGTGACGTGCCGAAGGGGATGCCACGTGCGTCCCCTTCGGCTTACCAACAAGGGCTTCGGTCCTTCGTTTGGCGAGGAAAGCGGGGCAGGTTATGGCAGACATACTCATCATTGCAATCTTGGCGTGTGTGGTTGCGCTCATCGTACGTGGCATGGTGCGTGGAAGCATCAAGACTTGCGATGGGGGCTGTGGAGGCGCGTGTGGGTCATGCGGGCACCATTGCTCAGCTCCCCGTCTAGAGCTGAGCGCCGAGCAGGTCGAGCAACTAGAGGTACTGCGACAGAGAAACGAGGTAAAGGCATGATACAGACGACGTTGGGCATAGAAGGTATGATGTGTGGCATGTGCGAGTCGCATGTAAACGACGCCATACGTAAGGCCTTCAACGTGCAAAGCGCAAAGAGCAATCGGCGCAAGAAGCAATGCGTGGTCGTCTCGGAGGAAGAGCTGGACCCTTCCAAGGTCTCGGCCGCAATCGAAGACATCGGCTATGAGCTGACGTCGATCTCCTCGGAGCCGTATCGGAAGCGTGGCATCTTCGGCTTTGGCCAACGTGGCAAGTAGGACGTGACGAGCACGACCACGGCAAGACGTTTCTGAGAGACTCCATCGACCAGGCGATGTGCCGTGCGCAGTTTCGCGGCGTGGTGAGGACCGTGCGCGGCGCACGCCAGTCGATGGGGTGTGAACAGTAACGTCAGGTCGCAGGTCGTGTATTGGTTCCAGACGGGCGCTACGGAGTCAGTAGCAAAGTGTGATATGATTCGGAAAATATACGAAAAAGCCGAGGAGCGACGTCATGCGAGCTATGGACAACTATCCCACGCACGAACTGGGGCCAATCAAGTACCGTTGTGGGCATACGAGTCCTTTTGGGGCAACCATCCTCTACGATGACGTGGTCAACTTCTCGGTTTTCTCGAGGAACGCCACGGCGTGCGAGCTGCTTCTCTACCATCAGGGAGAGCGCGATCCCTTCGTCGTAATCCCCCTCTCGGACGAGTTCAAAATCGGTGACGTCTTCTCGGTCATTGTCTATGGCTTCGATTACGAGGAGATGGAGTACGCCTATAGGATGGATGGTCCCTACGATCCCCAAAACGGCTATCTCTTCGACAAGACCAAGGTGCTTCTTGACCCTTATGCAAAGATGATATCCGGACGAGAGATTTGGGGTGAACCTGGCGAAAAGCGGCAGCGCTGCAAGGTCATTCCCGAGGACTTCAACTGGGAGGGCGACAAGCCCTTGGAGATTCCCCTGAGCGACTTGGTGATCTACGAGGCCCATGTGAGGGGATTCACGATGGGCGAGTCGAGCGACATGAAGTACAAGGGCACCTTTGCGGGCCTGCTCAACAAGATCGACTATCTGAAGGAGCTTGGCGTGAACTGCGTCGAGCTCTTGCCGATCTTTGAATTCAACGAGTTTGGCGACAGTCGTGTGGTGGACGGTACTACGCTCCTGAATTATTGGGGATACTCGACCGTGGGCTTCTTCGCGCCAAAGGCTGGCTATGCGGCTTCCTCACCCTATGGCGTCGCCGCAGAAGAGCTCAAGAATGTAGTTAAGCGCTTTCACGAGGCGGGCATAGAGATCATACTTGACGTCGTCTTCAATCACACGGCGGAGGGCAACGAGCACGGCAAGTACATCTCCTTCAGGGGCATAGACAACACGACCTACTACCTGCTGACCCCCGATGGGTTTTATTTCAACTTCAGTGGTTGTGGCAACACGATGAACTGCAACAACGCGGTAGTGAGAAACTTCATCTTGGATTGTCTGCGTTACTGGGTGAGCGTCTACCACATCGATGGTTTTCGCTTCGACCTCGCCTCCATCTTGTCCAGGGACGAAAATGGCGTACCAATGAGCAGCCCGCCGCTTCTGGAAGCCCTTGCGCACGATCCGGTGCTAGGGAAGACCGAGTTGATCGCCGAGGCGTGGGACGCTGGCGGCCTGTATCAGGTGGGCAGCTTCCCCGCGTGGGGTAGGTGGGCGGAGTGGAACGGAAAGTATCGCGACTGCTTGCGCCGCTTTGTGAAGAGCTCGGCCGAGTGCGGTCCGGAGATGCTCTTGAGGCTGCAGGGGTCTCCCGACCTCTACGCAAACAGAAGCGCGGAGGCAAGCATCAACTTTGTAACCTGTCACGACGGCTTTACGCTTGCCGACCTCGTGTCCTACAACGTAAAGCACAACAAAAGCAATGGCGAAGAAAACCGTGACGGCGCCAACGACAACAACAGCTGGAACTGCGGCGTCGAGGGCGCGACTACCAATAAATCCGTAAACGCCCTGCGCAGAAGGCAGATCAAGAACGCCATGACCCTGCTCTTGCTCAGCCGTGGGGTGCCCATGATTCTGGCGGGAGACGAGTTCTGCAACTCGCAGCGCGGCAACAACAACGCCTACTGCCAGGACTCGCCCATATCCTGGCTCGACTGGTCCGACCTCGAGCGCAACCATGACGTCTTCACATTCGTCAAGACGCTCATTGCCTTCCGCTCCGAGCATCCCGTGCTGCGTCGCAGGGACTTCTATACGGGCATGAACCGCAGCGGATATCCGGAGCTTTCCTTCCATGGTACAAAAGCTTGGAACCTCAACCAATCCAAGCCGTTCCACACCTTTGGCTTCATGTTTGCCGAAACTAGGTCGGACCACGGTGCGCAGCGAGATTGCTTCATCTACTGCGGTGTAAACACCTACTGGAAAGAAAGAACCCTCGAGTTGCCGGTGATCCCCTCCAGCATGCAGTGGCACAGGGTGGTGTATACCGCGTCTGAGGTGCTTGCGGACAGCGTGGTGCGGCGAGGAAGCATTGATTTGGATCCTCGCAGCATCATGGTGCTGATCGCACGATGACGGTACGATCGTTGCAAGGATAAAACAAGGCCGCTCCATGGAAACGGCAGCGGTTGTCGTACTGCCAGCCTTGCCCCGAAAGGAGCGTCAAACCCGCGAGGCGCCGTGGAAAGCAGCGGCGCGCAGTTCCGCGGGAACGAGGACTGTGTGAGCGCGGCGCTTGTCCCTGGCGCCGAAAGGGCTTGGCGCTCCTTTCGGGGGCTGTCACCGAGCGGGGACATCGGGCTGGTTTGGAATGATCACGCGTCTTATCAGGACTATCGCATGCGCCAATGACCGACGATGGGGCCAAGGCTGGTGGAGAGGGGAGAGCGAAACACGTCCTCCTCGTAGCTGACTTGCCAAGGACCCCAATGATGGATGACCAGCGTCTCGCCTTGGTCGTTGCGGTTGTCTGATACGACGCCTATGTGTTCGTTCCAGCACACGATGTCTCCGCCTTGCCACTCCGCAAGGTCGTGTGGGTCGAGCGAGATGCTCTGCGCATGGCGGTCGAACCATATGCGCAGATTCCGTACGCGCCTGAAGTCGATATTGCGGTCGGGAGTTGCGATGTCGTAGGCGTCGGGATGCTCGCGAACGTCTGTGTCTACGAGTGTTTGCAAGTCGTATCCCGCGCCAGTGAGTGCCTGGTCCACCACGTCGGTGCATACCCCGCGTCCGTCGTCGGGTCTTCCTTCTTCATAATACGCGCTTTCGTAACGAGGACGCGTGGCCACGTATGCTTTGGCGGAAGTGAGGATGTCTGTCTGGTCGTCTACCCCATCGCCATCCTCGTCGTGCTGGCTCACGTACGTCTCGATGCCAAACTCCGCTGCCGTGTGTGTCCCTGCCGGGATGAGCCATGCACCCACAAGCACCATTGCACCCACGACAAACAAAACCCCCGCACCGACCAGCCCAATCCTCGTCGCCCTTTTCACCTACTCCCCCTCAATTGAAGCAGACAAGGGAACAGGTCGCTTGTCTGGTCCCAGCAAAAGAAGCCCCCTACCTAGATCGTTTCCGACGCCATCGCAGCCAAGCACGACGTGCTAGCCGACAAGTTCAAGAAGGAGCTCACCACAATAAGCCCGCCCGCCATTCTCCTCCAGCGACTTCGCGAAGCGGGGAGCGACCTTATTAAATCACGGGGTACTTGCTACCGTTCGTGAGAACGAAGCCCGCCCGCCATTCTCTTCCTGCGACTTCGCGAAGCGTGACCAATTTAATGCGCCGTTCTTGGAGCGCCCTAACCAAGCCGCCCCGTATTTCTTGTAACGCGACTCACGTAGTGCGGAGCGTGTAAAGAAATACGGGGCGGAAGATTCCTTAGTTAGGAGAGACTACTTCTTGGCCTTGCCCTGGTTTGCAACGGCGTCGATCTTTGCGGCGATGACGTCGGGGTCGCCGATGTAGTGCTTGTCTACGACGTTCCAGTCCTGATCGAAGGTGTAGGACAGAGGAACGGCGGTCGGGATGTTGACCTCGAGGATCTCCTCGGGGGTGAGCTTGTCAAACATCATGACGAGGGAGCGCAGGCTGTTGCCGTGAGCGGCGATGAGAACGCGCTTACCGGCCTTGAGCTGCGGGGCGATCTCGTCCTGGAAATACGGCCACGCGCGGGCGATGCAGTCCTTCAGGCACTCGGTGTAGGGGAGCTGGTCCTTCATGGCGACGTCGCGATACTCCTCGGCGATCTGCGCGCAGCGCTCGTCGCCCGGCTCGAGGGGCTTGGCAGGAATGTCGAAGGAACGACGCCAGATCTTGACCTGCTCGTCGCCGTACTTGGCGGCGGTCTCGGCCTTGTTCATACCCTGGAGAGCACCGTAGTGACGCTCGTTGAGCTTCCAGCTCTTGATGACGGGCAGCCACTCGCGGTCCATGGCAAAGAGCACGTTGTTCAGCGTGTGGATGGCGCGCTTGAGGTAGCTGGTGTAGCAGATGTCGAAGTCGTAGCCAGCCTCTTTGAGGGCCTTGCCGCCGTCGAGGGCTTCCTGTACGCCAGCCTCGGAGAGGTCTACGTCGGTCCAACCGGTGAACAGGTTCGCCTTGTTCCACTCGGACTCGCCGTGACGGATAATAACGAGATGCATGAGCTTGTCGTCGGCCATGTGTGGTCCTTTCTCTAGTACGGCAGCCAATCTGCCCTAATGCCACAAGTATGCCGCATCCGCTACTGTCGAGATGATACTTTTCCGCGAGCGTGACGAACAAAACCTACAGTGGGTTTAGGAGCCGCCGAAGAATAGCTCATCCGTTTTGAGAGTCCCGTCATGCCGTGCCAAGCACCAGGACGTAAGCACGAAGGGAGGTGATGCCCAACGAAAGGCATGCCGTGCACACTCTGTCGCGGTGCTCGCCCGCCGTGAGCACTTTGGGTACAGGATCCAACCACCGTGTACACTTTCCGTCCGAGTTCGGTCCTTACCGTGTGCACTCGAGGCTCGGCAGCCTTTCACCGTGTACACTCTTTGTTACAAACGGGTGCCTACCGTGTACACAAACAGCCCATAAGTGTACACGGTACGGGGTCTCCCGTTCCGGTAAGTGCGCACGGTGGGGGTGTTTTTCGCCGTGTACACTTTCCGTCCCAAACGGGCCCCTACCGTGTGCACTCTCGGCTTGGCGCCCGCTCGCCGTGTGCGCCTTCCGTCCGAGAACGTTCCCTACAGGGTACACAAACGGCTAAGAAGCGCTCATGGCGCAGGGCATGAAGGGCTAGGCGCGGAGGCAAACCACTGACGTGCCGAAATGCTCCAACTTTTCATGGAATAGCTAGGGCGCCGGGCCTGTAATCTGCTGGAATTCCGTTTGGCGAGGGTTCTCCTGCTGGAATCGCGTTTCGCGAGGCCCGGTTTGCTGGAATCTCGTTTGGCGAGGCCCGATCTGCTG
>CACXZL010000068.1 GCA_902772085.1 uncultured Coriobacteriaceae bacterium
ATAGCCAACTGCGTACCGCAAGGACGCCTGCCCCTCAGCAAGCGTCAAATCCTTTCGGCGCTATGTTGCTGTTCGCGTCCCTCGCCCACGCCCGGTCTGCTAGCGGCGACTCGCGAAGTAAGCGAGCGCGGTGCCGCTTGCGGCTCGGTCGTGGTCGAGGGGCGCAGGTGGACTTACTCCGCGCTGCCCATCAGGTCGACGATGTCGTCGAAGGCCACCGACGACGCCTCAATGGCGTCGCGCGAGCCAAACACCACCACGGAATGCGGTCCCGTAATGTCTGAGATCGGCGTAGCAAGAGCCCGAATGTCATCAATGCTGGTTGCGAGCTCGTCCTTGCGAGTCTGCGCGCGCCAACCTTTCGGCTTCTGACCAAAGTGCTCCGCATCCTGCCTGCGAGCAAGAGCGCGAGGCTTCGTGGGCGCATCGTGTGTGGCCACCGTGGAGACTACATAGCCTACCAGTTCGTCCTCGCTGGGCGTCCACTCCGAAAGCCAAGCGCTTGTTGCATTGTATCGTTCCAACGTGGCGTCGATCCCGGGGTCGCGATACGACCAGAACTGGATGAGACCGGTCTGAGTCCGCCGGAATCCCGTGCCGTACGCTCCGCCCTTCACACGTACCTCATTCCACAGATAGTCGTAGGAGAGGACGCGCTGCGCGACGCTCCAGGTGCCATAGGGCGCAAGGTCATGCGAGGACGGCGCGCATCCCTCGGCCACGTAGCATACGTTTGACGGAATCACGAAGGCTTCATTGCGCGGTATGAGCGCAGGGATGACAAGGGCTTTTTCTCCAGCCTTCGCATCTGGCTTGAGGCCAAGGTCTTTGCCGGCTTCCCAGAAGCGCATGCGGTCTTCAGAAGGACCAGTGAAGCTTATGGTGACGTTGCTGGCCGTGAAGATGCGCCCTGCGAGTTCTTCCAAGCGTGCGCGTAAGGCATCTTTCTGGTGTTCCCAATCTGCAAGCAGGTTCTTGAGGACCGCGTATGAATCAACGCCGGAGATTGCGTTGGCGACCTTCGACGCGGCGGTGTATTGGCCGGATAGTTGAGCCATGGCCGAGGCGTGGCCGGCATTTACAAACCGTTGCTCAAACATGATGCGGCGTTGCTGCAAAATGGCGTAGATGCGGTCCTCATCGTCAAAGAGCGTCTCGCCCCACACTTCTTGCGGAATGATGGCCAATTGCTCGACCTTCTCGGAAAGCGCGCTTGCCCCCACCACAAACAAGGGCAGGAAGTGCCGTGGGTCCTCGTCCTTGCCGTACACTTCGCAGAAGAAGTCGAGCGTACCGAGATTGAGTTCCACGAGGGTGTCGAGGGACGCCGCGTCGTGATGGGTCGTGGACAGCTTCCCAAGCAGCTCGCTGAGGATGCCCACGTAAGGAAGGTCATCATAGGCAAGGTGGTTCATGCTGAAGTAACAATACAGATAGTCGATGTGCTTGGTATCGAGCTCGTGAGCGAGGCAGGGAAGGGGAGAGGCGGTTTTCAGAACGGGTGGCTCAGGCTTGTCGGGTCCGATGTCTGATATCTTGAGCTGTGGTAGCTTTGCCAGATCCTCTGGCCTATCGGGAGCCTCCTGTTCCCTTCGCAGTGCCTCGACCTCGCTCATGATGTGCCGCACGTCTTCTTCAGTAAGGGTCTCGCGCTTGGCCGAAAGCTCGGCCAGCTCCTCTGCTCCGGCACCGTCCGGCACGGGTATGAGCTCTACCTCGGCGCTGTGGGTGCTCATGCATACGACCTGACGCAGCAAGTCCTCGAAGTAGCCCTGCTCGACGCCTTGCTTCATGTGCGCAAGAGGCTCCTCGTAGCGAAGGTAGTCGACCGGTCGCTCGTCATCGTAAAGCCAGCTGTTCATCACCTGCATGGACAGCGCGACGCCAGCTGGATAGCTGCCAAAGTCCTGCTCTCGTAGGTTGAACTCTGCCTGCGCGAGTGAGGCCAGAAGCTGATCCTTCCCTATGCCCGAGGCGGCGAGCTCCGCGCATGAGTCCTCCACGAGCGCACGGAACTCCTGCGCCACGCCAGGCTTGGAGCCCTTGAGTTGGAAGACGATGCGCGGTTGGAGCTCGCCGTCCACGAGAGTCGCGTTGAAGTCATCGGCGAGACCAGCTTCGAGCACTCTGCGCTTCAGGGGCGCCTCGTTTGAGCCTGCCAATGCGTCAAGCAGGATGTCGCAAGCGAGGATGCGCTCGCGGTCGGCGAAGGTGCCGATGACATACGCCAAGGCGACTGCGGCGTTCTCGGGTGCCGTGGCCATGCGTACCTCACGCAAGCCCGCCTGCACAGGCTCTTGCAAGGGCAAGGGGTTTGGCGCACCGGCATCGCGCTTGGTCGCACCGCGCAGGCGCTCGTCCACGAAGGCGAGCTCGCGCTTGATATCCATGTCGCCGTACAGGATGATGTAGCTGTTTGAAAGGTCGTAGTGACGGCTGTGGTTGTCGAGGAACTCATCGTAGGTGAGCGTGGGAATTGCGCGAGGATCTCCCCCTGACTCGAAGCGATAGGGAGTCTGGGGAAACAGCGCGCGGTCGATGCCGAGGAAGAGCACGTCATCCGGATCAGACGTCGCGCCTTTCATCTCGTTGAATACCACGCCGTTGTACACGAGCTGGTCGTTCTCGTCTATCTCGTAATGCCAGCCCTCCTGCTCGAAGATGCGGGGGCGGTGGTAGATGGCGGGGTGCAGCACGGCGTCGAGGTAGACGTCCATGAGGTTTTCGAGATCGGCCGTATTTGTGGAGGCCACGGGGTACATGGTCTTGTCTGCGAAGGTGAGCGCGTTCAAAAAGGTCTGCATGGAGGTCTTGAGCAGGTTTACGAAGGGCTCCTTCACGGGGAAGCGGTCGCTTCCGCAGAGGACGGAATGCTCCAAGATGTGGAAGACGCCCTTGTCGTTTGCTGGGGGCGTTTTAAAGGCTATGGCAAAGGATTTGTTTTCGTCGTCGCATGCAAGCCAGAGGGCTCGCGCGCCGCTTGCGGTATGCCTCATCGCATATGCGACCCCCGACAATTCGGGCAAGGGAAGGACTTCGGTCACCACAAAGCCAGAGTACTCGGCTTCTTTTGTCAGGCTTTCCATGTTCGCCTCCATATACTGCTCGCTTTACTTATATCTGAGTTCAAACAATAGCGCCAGAGACGGGAGCGTACGATCCGTTGTCACGGGCGCTCGAAACCTACATGCTGTTCATCTCTGCGGCGACGCTGGAATACCATTCCTGATTGTTTTCTCCGCAGTAGCGTAGCGCTCCCTCTATGGTGAGCGTGCCGCCGTATCCGTGTGCCAATCCTTGTACATGCGATACGATGGCGGTGTCCCAGTCGGGCCAGCTTGAGCTGCCCCATCCCCATGCGTTGTGGGGAAGGAAGCAGACGGCGCCCTTGCCGCTCTCTATGGTGGATATGGCCGGGGAAAGGCGCGGATCCACGCCGTAGAGCGCAGCCGCCTGGGCAAACGTGGCGCCATGGCCCGCAAGCGGCGATCCTGCCAGATAGGCATCGATGCGAGCGGCCCACTCGTCGATTTCCGAGGAGGTGACGTTTTCCAAGAGGGGCTCGACGCTCACGCCGTTCGCGTCCGCCACTTCGACGATGGCGGTGTTTCCCGAGCGCGTAATGAACGTTGCCTCCTCATTTGCGGCCGTGGCCTCGAGCGCCGCGCGTATGGCGGCATCGCGTTGCTCCTGCTCTGCCTGGGCGGCGGCTTCGGCACGCTGCTGGAGTGCGGAGCGAGCGTCGCGTGCCTGCTGAAGGGCATCGAGGGACTCGGCTTGCTTTTGCGCGGCGGCATCCCGCTCGTATAAGAGGAGCGCCTGCGTCTCGTTTATCTCGTCGATCATGCCCACGAGCGCGTTTACCTCTTTGGCGTTGCGCTCGTGAATGATGTCGAGATAGCGCATGGCCGTAAGGAAGTCGTCAAAGCTGTTTGCGGAAAGAATGATCCCCAGGAAATCGCCCGCGCTCTGCTGAAAGAGATATAAGGCTCGAATAGACGCGGCCGCCTTCTCGCGCTGGGCGGGGAGCTTGCTCTCGAGCTCGGCCACGCGCTCTTGTCCCGAAGCGATCTGCGCTTCCAAGTCGGCCACGGCCGCCTCTGTCTCCTGGTAGCGCGTCGTGGTCTCTTGGATTTCTGCAACATACGCGTCGGCCTCTGCCTGGAGCTTGGCGGACTCTTCCTCGGCGAAAGCGACGCTGGGTGGCTCCGTACCCAATGTGCCGAGCGCTAACATGAAGACGCACAGGAAAAAGAGGGCTTTGCATGTGGGTGCGTGTAATCTCATTTCACTCGTCCTCAGCTCGATGTTGCGTTTGTATCGGTACATAATAGCATTGTGGGGGAGGATGTCCCGGGGAAATGATGCTCGTGAGAGCAACCGTCAAAGAACTGGCGCGCTGCGATTCCCGTATGAATCGCAGCGCGCCGAAGCTTCGAAAATGGCCTTTGAAGGCGTGTCCCACACCAGGTTATTTCTTGACGGTTCCTGAGTTACGACGTTTCCTAAATCGAGTTCATCTCCGCCAAGACGCTTGAATACCACTCCTCATAGGTGGGAGGACAATACATCTTGGCCCCCTCGAGCGTAAGCGTCCCGCCGTAACCAGAAGCGAGACCTGCCACGTGGTCGTATATGGCCGTCTCCCAATCGGGCCAGCTCACGTTTCCCCATCCCCATGCGTTGTGAGGTCGGAAGCAGATGGCGCCCTTGCCGCTCTCCACACAGCTGATGGCGGGCGAGAAGCGAGGATCCACGCCATAGGTGGCAGCGGCGGCCGCGAACGTAGAACCATAGCCGGCCAACGGAGATCCCGCGAGATACGCGTCGATGCGCGCTGCCCAGCCATCGGATTCCTCAGCCGTGGTGTTTGAGGTGATGGGCTCGGTGCTCACGCTCGTTTCCTCTACCTCGGGCACCTCCACCACCGCGGTGTACCCCGATGAGGTGGTAAAGGTGGCCTGAGGGGCTTCTTGCTCTTGGGCGGCGGGCTCCTCTGGCTTAGGCTCCTCCGCCTTGGGCTCCTCTACCTTGGGCTGCTCCTGCTGCTGCGCGGGCTGAGCCTCGCTCGTAGGCTGAGCTGCTTGGGCTGCGGGTTCTTGGGCCGGCTTCTGCTCGGAGGCGGCTTTGGGCTCTTGTGCTTTTGCGGCGTCTATGGCTGCCCGCGCCTTGGCCACGGCCTCCGCACGAGCCTTTGCTTCCTCGGCGGCGATGGCGTCGGCACGTTGCTGCAGCTCTCGCTTTGCCAGACGTGCTTCCTCGAGGGCGTTGAGTGCCTCGTCCTGCTTCTGTGCCGCCACCTCATACTCGAGCGAAAGCTCCGCCTGCGTGGACTTGAGCTCGTCGTCGAGGCTTGCTAGCTGGGCGATCTCGTTGGTATTGCGCTCGTGGATGGTGTCTATGTAGCGCAAGGTGGTGATGAAGTCGTTGAAGTTCTCCGCTGAGAGGATGAGGCCCAGGAGACCGGGGGACGACTGCTGGAAGATGTAGAGAGCCCGTATGGAAGAGGCCGTGCGACTGCGTTGCGCAGGGAGCTTCGCCTCTATCTCTGCGGTACGTGCCTCGTTGCTGGAGATCATCTCTTGCAGGGACTCGACTTCCGCCAACGCCGTCTGGTAGGCCACCGTAAATTGCTCGATCTTTGCTGACATCTCATCCGCTTGCCGCCTGAGTCGCTCTATCTCGGACGAGTTATCGGCATGAGCGGACGCTGGACACAGTGCCCCTACAAGCGTCAGAGTCAAAAGGCATGCAAGAAAGCGCTGGGATGGGGCGGTTTTGTGGTGCAACAAGGCTCTTCTCCCTTATTCGACTACTATGTATGAGCATATAGTTTAAAACAACAGTGCTAAGCACATGGTATATCCATGACAATTCATGCTTTCTGAGAAAGCCGGACCCTCGAAAAACAGGCGCACGGAAGGGGTCGGCCTCTTCCGCGCGCCTCTATACGCTGGAGTCTCGTACTGCAAAGGCAGCCGTCGTTATTTGACGACCAGCGTGTCGCAGTTGGGTATGCGCGACAAGAACGTGGACGTGGAGCCCATGAGCGCATAGCGGAAGTTCGAGAGGCCAAGCGCGCCGCAGATGATGAGGTCGGGCTTGATGACGTCGATCATCTCGTCGCGTAGCGTCTCGCGCACGCGCCCGATCTTGACGACAAGCTCCACCTTTCGAATCAAGGGCTCTGCCTCCGCCTCGGCAATCTGCGGGGCGATGCCTTCGCGGAAGCTCTTCTCCAGCGTGTCGAGCAGCTCGAGCGGATAAGATCCGGCGGTCTCGAGAGAAGTCGAATCCACGACGTGACCTATGTAGAGCTCCGCGTTGTTGTTTGCTGCGATGATAATGGCGCGTTGAATCACAAGCTCCTGCTGGGGGGTACCGTCTACGGCAACAAAAATGCGGTCGTAACCCAGGGATTGATAATTTGGCGCGGGAACGTTCATGCGTACCTCCTTGGTTGCTCTGCGGTAGTATTGTAACCCCCATGAGGGGATGTGGCATAGGAATACGCCCAATGGCATGTGTGGAAGGTTTGGGGGATGACGTGGATATCATAGAACTGCTGAAAGCGGCCTTGTTTGGATTGGTCGAGGGCATTACGGAGTGGTTGCCCATATCGAGCACGGGGCACATGCTCCTGCTCAACGAATTCGTGACGCTCAATGTGAGTAAAGACTTCTGGGACATGTTTTTGGTGGTCATCCAGCTTGGGGCCATCTTGGCGGTGTGCGTGATGTTTTTTCATAAGCTCAATCCGTTCTCGCCCAAGAAGGCTCCGCAGGAGAAGCGGAGTACGTGGCGTCTCTGGGGCCAGGTGATCGTCGCCTGCTTGCCGGCGGCCGTCATCGGCATTCCGCTGGATGACTGGATGGAGGAGCATCTGGGCAGCCCCTTTGTGGTGGCTGCGGCGCTCATCGTATACGGCATCGCTTTTATCCTGATCGAGAACGCCCGAGGGTCGCACGTCTCTGGGGCGCACGCTGCCAGGGGTGGTCGCGGCAAGCTCCTGACGGCGGACGACGATGCGCGCGTCCAGTCCGTGGAGGACTTGAGTTGGGGCACGGCGTTGGGCATCGGTGCGTTTCAGGTGCTCTCCATCGTGCCGGGAACCTCTCGTTCCGGCTCTACCATCATCGGCGGACTTCTGCTCGGCTGCTCGCGAGCGGTGGCGGCAGAATTCACGTTCTACCTCGCCATACCGGTCATGGTGGGAGCGAGCGGGCTGCGCCTCGTGAAGTACTTCCTCAAGGGCAACACCTTCACGGGCGCTGAATTTGCGATTCTGGGCGTCGGCTGCGTGGTGGCGTTCGTCGTCTCCATCCTCGCGATTCGCTTCCTCATGGGCTTCGTGAAGAAGCACGACTTCAAGCCGTTTGGCTGGTATCGCATCGTGCTCGGCATAGCGGTCATTGCATACTTTTTGCTTGCGCGATGACGCGATGAGAACGTGACGGTGTAGCCCGTATCGGTGCGCGTGACCACCGATTTGACGCCTTCGGTCTGGCACTCTACGGGATAGCCCGTTGCCTCGAACTTCGTCCAGTCGGAGACCGCGAGGTAGGGAATGTCGGTATGCCCATCGATGAAGTAGAGGGGCATCTCGGTCAGCCCGTCGCCGTTCTCCTGTGAGGCCGCTTGCTGCTCATCTGTGGGCGTGCTTTCGTCGGGCAGGGCATCCACCGTGTCGGTCTGCTCGCCATTGTTCTGTT
>CACXZL010000069.1 GCA_902772085.1 uncultured Coriobacteriaceae bacterium
TAGCCATCCACCGTATAGATGTGCATGCCGATTTCGCCCGCGTCCACCGCAAAGTCAAAGAGCCGCTTCACGGTCTCAAACGCGATGCGATGGCTCAGCAACGGCTCGTCCTGCCCCACGCGATTGATGCAGCCGCCGTTGTACGAGATGACGTAACTCCCTTCCAAACATTCGGCGGGAAGGTCGCGCAAGCTGCTCATGATGGAGCCGTACGCCCTCCCGCTCGCCGGCACAAAGAGCACGCCGCGTTCGCGCATGGCAAGGATGGCGTCCACGTTTGCCGGGGGAACGGAGTGGTCTGCGGCCAAGAACGTCTCGTCCATGTCGGTGGCAACGATGCGATACATGTGTGTCTCCTTGGGTTGTGGAATGGGTGGCTCCAAGTATACTTCATGAAAGCAGCTGTCCATGCAACACATAGATAGGAGACACCATGAAGTATCTGCTGCTTGCAAGCCACGCGACGTTTGCCGCAGGACTGGAGGGCGCCCTGCGCATGCTGCTCGGGGAGCGGCCGTTTGTGTTGGCGTGCGGGATGGAAGAGGGCATGACGCCACAGGAGTTTGAGGCGCACGTCGAAGAGACGCTCGCGGGCGTCGGGGCAGAGGACGAGGTCGTGCTGCTTGGCGACATAGCGGGCGGGTCTCCGCTCAAAGGCGCAGCAGCCGTTTTGGAGGAGAAGGGGCTGGCAAACAAGACCATCACCTTTGGCGGGGCGAACCTCCCCATGGCCATCTCGGCCGTGATGGGCATCGAAGACGAGCTCAACCTGGACGCGATCCACGACGCCATGCTCGCCGACGGAGCCGCGGCGGTGCGCGAGGTGTAGGTCGACCAGCACCTTTGTGCCGATGGCGGGCGGCGCGCGTGGAAACGGACACGTCCCGGTCGATTCGGCACGTCTGGAGTCCGACTTTGCACACGATGGCGGGCGGCGTGTGCACTTTCGGACACGTCCCGGCCCGATTGGCACGTCTGGAGTCCGACTTTGCACACGATGGCGGGCGGCGTGTGCACTTACGGACACGTCCCGGCCCGATTGGCGCGTCTGGAGTCCGACTTTGCACACGAGGGCGGGCGGCGTGTGCAAAAGCGGACACGCGTGGCATCCGTCCGTGGCGCGGCGGCCATCAATCCCCTCCCTTTGTTTCAATCCGTGTGACTAGTTGGTGAGGAGGGTTGCAATTTAATTCCTAGTTCTTACTATGAATTAAGCAATCCGTGATCCGTAAGGAGATGCCATGCATAGTCAACTTCTTCGCGTAAGCGATGTGTCCGCCGGCACCGAGGACAAGCCCATCCTGCACGACGTCAGCCTCGCCGTAGGCGCGGGCGAGACGCACGTGCTCATGGGACCAAACGGCGCTGGCAAGTCCACGCTGGGCCGCGTCGTGATGGGCGACCCCACCTACCAAGTCACCAGCGGCTCGATCTTCTTCGACGATGCCGACGTCACAAACGAGGCGGCCGACAAGCGCTCGCTCGCCGGCATCTTCCTCAGCTATCAGGCGCCCGTGGAGGTACCGGGCGTGCCCCTCTACTCCTACCTGCGCACCATCACGCAGAAGCGCCCCGAGCTCAAGATGACAGCGCGCAAGTTCCGCGCCCGCGTGGGCGAGATCGCCGACCAGCTCGACATGGGCAGTTCTTTCCTCACGCGCGAGCTGAACGTCGGCTTCTCCGGCGGCGAAAAGAAGAAAATCGAGATGCTGCAGCTCTTGTTGCTCCGCCCGAAGCTCGCCATCCTCGACGAGACGGACTCCGGCCTCGACGTTGACGCCCTGAGCGTCGTGAGCAAGGGCATCGAGGCCTACCGTCAGGACTGCGACGGGTCGCTGCTCATCATCACGCACAACACGCGCATCCTTGAGCGCCTCACCGTCGACCGCACGCACGTCATGGTGCAGGGCCGCATGGTGGCCGAAGGTCCCGGATCGCTCATCGACGACATCGACGCGCACGGCTTCGAGCAGTTCGAGCGGGCCGGCGAGGACGGAGGCGCCGCGTGAGCGAGAGGACCGAGAATCGCACCCAGGTAGCCGACGTCGACCGCTCGCTGTATGACTTCACGTACTCCGAGGAAGGCTACGAGCGCTACGACGACGGCCTCACGCCCGACATCGTTCGCGCCATCAGCGCAAAGAAGGACGAGCCAGAGTGGATGCTCGCCATGCGCCTCGCCGCGCTCGAGACCTACCACGCCAAGGAGATGGCTCCCAACTGGGGGCCGTCGATCGCTGGGCTGGACATGGATCACATCTCCACCTATGTAAGCCCGCGCACCAAGCAGGCGAAAAACTGGGACGACGTGCCTGACGACATAAAGAACACCTTCGAGCGTCTGGGCATCCCCGAGGCGGAGCGCGAGAGCCTCGCCGGCGTAGGCGCCCAGTACGACTCCGAGATCGTGTACCACAACATGCGCGAGGACGTGGCGAAGAGCGGCGTGATCTACACCACCATCGAGGACGCCCTGCACGACCCTCAGTGGGAGCCCGTGGTCCACGAATACTTCGGCAAGCTCATACCTCCCGCCGACCACAAGTTCGCGGCCCTGCACTACGCCGTGTGGAGCGGCGGCTCGTTCGTATACGTCCCCGCGGGCGTGAAGGTAGAGTACCCGCTGCAGAGCTACTTCCGCCTCAACGCCGAAGGCGCGGGGCAGTTTGAGCACACGCTCATCATCGTGGAGGAAGGCGCGGACCTGCACTTCATCGAAGGCTGCTCGGCGCCTAAGTACTACGAGGCAAACCTGCACGCTGGCGCGGTGGAGCTCTTTGTGAAGGACCACGCACGCCTGCGCTATTCGACCATCGAGAACTGGTCGAAAAACATGTACAACCTGAACACCAAGCGTGCCCGCGTGGGAGCAGACGCGCAGATGGAGTGGGTCTCCGGCAGCTTTGGCAGCCACGTGAGCTACCTCTACCCCACCACCATCCTTGCCGGCGACCGTTCCAACTGCGAGTTCACCGGCATCACCTTCGCCGGAGCGACGCAGGACCTCGACACCGGCTGCAAGGTGATCCTCAACGGCGCAAACACCACGGCCAGCGTGGACACCAAGTCCATCTCCAAGGACGGCGGCTGCAACACCTTCCGCAGCTCCGTGGTAGTGGGACGCCACGCGGCAAACGCACGCTGCACCGTGAGCTGCCAGTCGCTCATGCTCGACGACATCAGCCGGTCGGACACGATTCCCGCCATGGACGTGCGCAACGCCACGGCAAGCGTGGGCCACGAGGCCACCATTGGCCGCATCTCGGACGACACGATCCTCTACCTCATGAGCCGCGGCTGCTCCGAGGCCGAGGCCCGCACCATGGTGGTGGGCGGTTTTGCCAATCCCGTCTCCAAGGAGCTGCCGCTCGAGTACGCCGTAGAGATGAACAACCTCATCAAACTCGAAATGGAAGGGGCGATAGGATAATGGCAGAGAACAGCACCGTTACGCTTTCCCGCGTCAACACCCCGCCCGCCCAGACGTGGAACTACCTGCGCGCGAACGACATCACGCTCGAGGTGCCGTTTGTCTCGCGCAAGGGTGACGTGTACTTCGCCCTGCCGCGACTCTTTGAGAGCATCGAGTGCGGCATGGGTCAGCAGGTCACCGAGTGGATAGAGTCTCAGGCCACCGATGCCTCATACGTTGAGGTACGTGCCGGCGAGAAGCGCGAAGAGCCCATCGTCGTCACCGGCATGGACACCGGCGTCATGGTGCGCGCTGGTGCCGAGGCCACCGTGGTGGTGTGCGTGGGCGGGGCAAAGGGATCGGTCGGCTCGCTGTCGGCGAGTTCCGCGGCGGGCGAAACGGGGCAAGGACCGTCTGAGTCCGCCAACGAGGCCAACGCATCCGCCACCAGCAAACAGCTCAGCACGTCGGCCGCACTTGTTCGCATCATCGCCGAGCATGACGCGCGCGTGCACGTGCTCGAGTTTGTGGCGGCAGACGACGAGGTACAGCACATCGAGTCCGTAGGCATCACCGCAGACGCTCGCGCCCACGTGGACGCGCGCCAGTATTTCCTCGGTGCCGGCACCACGGCCGCGGGGCTCACCTGCTCGCTCAACGGTTCGAGCGCCCGCTTCGACCTCACGTGCCGCTATCTGGGGCGCGAGGACGAACGGCTCGACATAAACCACGTCGTGCGCATGCGCGGACGCAACGGTCGCACGAACGTCACCGAGTCAGGCGTGCTCGACGGCCATGCTCGCAAAGCGCTCCGTGCCACGATCGACCTCGTACACGGCTCTTCCGGCTCCGAAGGCACCGAGCTGGAAAACGTGCTCATCCTCTCCGACGACGTGACAAACAAGACCATGCCCGTCATTCTCTGCGACGAGGACGACGTGGCCGGCAACCATGGCGCCACCATAGGGTCCGTTGGCCCCGAGCAGATACGCTATCTGGCCGACCGCGGGCTTGCGGAGCATGAGGCCGAAGCGCTCTACGTGCGTGCGCTTTTTGACGAGTCGCTCATTGCGGCACCGACGGCCGACGTTCGCGCGGTGCTGCTCGAGCGCGCCAAGGCAGTGCTGGGAGAAGACATCGCAAACGACCTCGTAGAAGGCCTCGAGCTCGACGCGGTCGCCCATGAGGAGGACTAGCATGACGACCCCACTCTCCGCAGCCGAGCTGGGCATCATAGCCCAGAGTCCCTACAAGCAGGACTTTCCACTGCTCGCGCAGCATCCTGAGCTCGCGTTTCTCGACAGCGCGGCGACTGCGCAACGCCCGGCCGCCGTTCTTTACGCCCAGCGCGAGTTTTACGAGACGATGAACGCCAATCCCCTGCGCGGATTGTACAGGCTCTCCGTGGAGGCAACGCAAGCCATCGCTCAGGCACGTACCCACGTGGCTCGATTCATAGGTGCGGTAGATGACGCCGGCGCGCCTCAGGGCGACGCGATCGTCTTTACCCGCAACGCAAGCGAGGCGCTCAATCTGCTTGCCCGCACGCTGCCGCAGCTCGTGGAGCTCGGCCCCGGCGACGACGTGGTGATCTCCATCATGGAGCACCATTCGAACCTCATCCCCTGGCAGCAAGTATGCGCCGCCACCGGCGCCAATCTGGTGTACCTGCGCCTCAACGACGACTTCTCCATCACGCAAGAGGAGATAGAGGCCAAGATCGGCCCGAACGCAAAGATCGTCTCGGTCACGCATGTCTCAAACGTGCTCGGCGTGGAAAACGACGTGGCGGCCATTGCCGCCCGCGCGCACGAGATGGGCGCGCTCTGCATCGCAGACGGTGCTCAGTCCGTACCGCATGTGCAGGTGGACGTTCGCGCGCTGGGCTGCGACTTCCTCGCCTTCAGTGCCCACAAGCTGGGAGGACCTCTCGGCATCGGCGTGCTCTGGGGCAAGCCGGAGCTGCTCGACGCCATGCCACCCTTTCTCACGGGCGGCGAGATGATCGACTCCGTCACGGAGACGGGCGCCGTTTGGTCGCCCGTACCGCAGAAGTTCGAGGCAGGCACGCAGGACGCCGCCGGGTCGTTTGCCACCGATGCATGTCTTGGCTATCTCGAGTCCCTGGGCATGGCACGCATAGAGGAGCGCGAGCGTCTGCTCGCCAGCTATCTGTGCGAGCGGCTGCAGGAGCGCGACTACATCACCATCGTCGGCCCCTCCGACCCACGACGCCACATAGGTGCCGTCTCGTTTGACGTACGTAGCGTCCATCCGCACGACGTGGCGTCCATTCTCGACATGTACAACGTGTGTGTCCGCGCAGGCCATCACTGCGCCCAGCCGCTGCTGACCTATCTGGGCTGGCACAGCACTTGCCGCGCCAGCGTCGCGTTCTACAACGACAAATCCGACGTCGACCGCCTGATAGACGGGCTTGATCAAGTTTGGGGGATCTTCAATGGAAGTCTCTAGTCTCTACAACGCGCAATTCATGGACCACGTCACGCACCCGGACTACAAGTACCAGCTCGAGGATGCGACACACGAGCACGACGGCATCAATCCGTCCTGCGGCGACGAGCTGCACCTCTCCGTTCGCCTTGGCGATGACGGTCGCATAGAGGAGGCCGCCTATACCGGGCATGGCTGCGCCGTGTCCATGGCCTCGGCCGACATGATGAGCGACCTCATGGTGGGAAAGACCCCTGCCGAAGCCATCGCCCTCTGCGACCTCTTCAAAGGCATGATAACGGGCGACGAGAAAGACGCAGACAAGCTCGAACAGGAGCTCGACGAGGCGTCCATGCTCAAGGACGTGAGCCACATGCCCGCACGCGTGAAGTGTGCCGAGCTCGCATGGCGCACCTTGGCCGAAATGCTTAAGGACGAGAACGCCGGCACCACCACTACAGAATAAGCGGCAAACAAACGCCCGCCCTGCGGAAGCATTCAACGGGCGGGCTTGTAGGGAGGAGGTTGTTCATGGCAGGGATGTTTTCCACCAAGGGGCAGTATGCCTTACGTGCCATGGCCGACCTTGCCAGGCACAGCGACGGCTGGGTGTCGTTGGGCGACGTGGCGAAGCGACAAAACATCTCGCGCAAATATCTGGAGCAGGTCATCGCCCTCATGAGCAAAGCCGGCTATGTGAAGAGCCTGCGTGGCAAAGGCGGTGGCTATCGGCTTACACGCGACCCCAGCGAATACACCCTTGGCCAGATCCTGAGGGCGGCCGAGGGATCGTCGCTGGCACCAGTGGGCTGCTTGGACTGCACGCGAGACCATATCTGCCCCATCGTGGACACATGCTCGGTCATCCCCGTATGGCGGGAACTCGGCAAGGTGACCGCTGAGTATCTCGACAGCAAAACGCTCGCCGACCTGCTATAAAATAAACTATCCTATTCATCCGTACGACATAAACGGTATTTTGGAGGCGCTATGTACTGTCCCAATTGCGGAAACAAGCTACCAGAGGATGCCAGTTTTTGTCCCACGTGTGGCGCTCGAATCGCCGTGCAGTCCGCAGCACAGCCCGATCCCACGTCGCAGGCCAGTCGTGATTTCCGGCAGAGTCCTGCGGATCAGTCGCAGCCCACAGAGCCCGTTGTGGAGACACCCTACATTCCAGGCACGCAATACGCCCACACGCCACAACCTCCGAAGCGAAGCAGCGGCGTAGTGGTAGGCATCATCATTGCCGCCGTCGCGTTGACGCTCATCACGGCGGTCGTCACCGCTTCTTGCGTCGCGCTCTCGTTTGGCGCTCGCGCGAGAACGACCCCCTCGATCGGCTCTCTCATCAAGACGACACACGACGTCACTTTCATCGTAAGCGGTCTTGACGACACCGACGAGAACTCGTCACACATCCCTCTCCGAATCACGGGCACGGATATAGATGGAAACAAGATCGACAAGACCATCTTCCTCCCCTACTCTGGCGTCGACACCCAGCTCCCGGAAGGCACCTACGAGGCGCAGGTGCTCGGCTCGCCCATTTCCTCGAACGGCACGATCTACGAGTATCCCACCCGCTCCATCCAATTCAAGATCTCTGGCCTTGCGCCAAACGAGGGATACATGCTTCCAAACAGCAAGGTTCTCAAATTCGAAGCAATTCAGCCAGAGGACATGACCGATGAGAAGGTGCAGGACCGGCGTAGACGTCGGCAAGCTCGAAGAGGCCATAAAGAAGCGGCGCGAGTCCGCTGAGAAGCCTCAGGAAGAGGAGAGCGCAAAGCCCGAAGAGGAGAGCGCAAAGCCCGAAGAGGAAGCTGCCCCAGAAGAGTCTGCCGAGCAGCCTGAATAGGCCTTGTCAAAAGGGACTAAACCCAACCTCACTTAACCATCACGCCCGCTGGCGGTGTACGCTCCGCCAGCGGGCGATCTCTTACGCTGGCCTCGAGTCGCGCTAGGCAACACCTCCCGAGCATGTTGCCATCATTCAGGTGCCGATCCGTCCGGTGCATGCAGCCGCGTTGCGGCAGGCCGCGCTGGCCGACCGTCTTCGTTATGTGCCTTATGTGACAAAAGCCAGCTCGTCTTGCTGGGTCGTGACTGTCCCGGGCATCAGGGCTCAGCAGCTGTGCGACAACTACGAAGTTAGGCTCGGTCCCGAAATCTGTGGGTGAGGCGGAGGCGGACGACCGCAGACAGGAAGGAGTGCGGTTCACGCTTGCGCCGCGTCGCGCGCCCGCGCGGCAAAAGCCCAGCTAGATGCGGTGCGCCGCCACGCGCCTCCGCAACCGTGAGCTCCGGGCGG
>CACXZL010000070.1 GCA_902772085.1 uncultured Coriobacteriaceae bacterium
TGCTTATGCCTCGCATCCGCACGGCTGGTGTTTTTGATTGCATGACTTCCTATTCACTCGTGAGCCGATAGGTCATAGAACCGTCGGGGGGGTTGCCAATCGAAGGAACAAAAGAAGGGCACTCGCAGTGTGGAAAACTTTGTTTTGCCACATCGGAAGTACCCTTTCGTTGTCTCCGGCGCAGATGCAGTGTCACCTCTTCAGACTGGCAACGTCCCCAGCAAAAGGGTGCTTACATAGCGGTATCGAGCAATGAAATGCCGTCGATCTTGAGGTCGAAGTACGGTGCTGAACGGAATTCGGACTCATGGAAGTATCCGTCTGCGATAACCTCGGTATCCGGAGCGTAGTTTGCATCGGTGTCCACATCCGCCTTGTAGGACGTAAGATGCTTGCCGTCCACGGTGAAAGTCGATACGTCAAAGACCCTGAGGGTGCCGGCCTTCAACGCCGCTTCGACTTCCTTGAGCTTTTCGGCAGTGCCAGCAGCGCCAGCCTTCTCGTTTATGTCCGTGAGCTCTACAGAGCCAGAAGCGAGGTCACCGGTCCAGTCGAGCTTAATCTCCTCACCCGCTTTTGCGGCCTTAATCGCATACTCATAGTAGGGAGCCCAGTTGATGCGGGAGGACACGATGAAGGTGTTTGGACAAGCGCTCTGAGTGCTGCCCCCTCTTTTTCCGCAGTCTCGTCGTACCAGGAGCCAGTGAAGGTTACCTCCATCGTAGCTTCGGGCACGATGGACTTGGCACCAAGGAAGAAGGAGGTGTAGCCGGAGATTACCTCGGCATAGGTATATGCACCGACGTAGCCCATCTTTGCCTTGTCGGCTGTAATCTTGCCGGCATCAATCATCTCTTTGAGCTTCATGCCCGCAGCAACGCCCGCAAGATAGCGACCATCGTAAATCGCGGCAAAAGCATTGTGGTAGTTGGGAAGCTTCTCGGTATGAGCCTTAGTGCCCGTAGCATGGCAGAACTGCACATCGGGGAACTCCTTGGCAGCCTGAATCATATAGTCCTCATGACCAAACGAGTCAGCAAAGATGACCGTACAACCCGCATCCGCAAGTTCTGCCGCTGCGTCGTAGCAGGCATCGCTCTCGGGGATGTTTGTCTTGATGAGGTAGTCGTTGATACCAAGCGTGGTCATGGCCTCCTTGAAGCCATTGATAAAGTTGCGGTCATACGTTGAGTTCTCGTCATGCAAGCAGATGAGACCCACCGTGCCAGTGGAACTCGCGGCAGCCGCATCGGTGGAGCCCCCTGCCGCACTGGCAGACGAGTCATTTGTAGAGCCATTGCCTCCGCCACAAGCAGTCAAGCCAAGCGCAGCAGCGCCCATCGCACCAAATCCCACAAAATTACGGCGGCTCAGGTTGATCTTGTCGAAGCTTCTCATCCTCTCCCTTTCTTCCGGACAACAACCACGTCCAAAGTATGTCACGCGCGGAAAACGATTCCGTCTTCCGACATCGCCTCTATAGCGGCTAGCGACTCTATCCGCATGCCCTCCGCACGCAGCTTGTCGCCAGCACCGGTAAAGCACTTCTCGATGGCAATCGCTCCCCCCACCACATAAGCCCCTGCCCGATCGCAGAGATCGATGAGCCCGCGAAGGGCATGACCGTTTGCAAGGAAATCGTCTACCAGCAGCACTCGGTCCTCGGAGCCAAGGTAGTCCCTACTTACGACCACGTTGTAGTCCGCTCCATGAGTAAATGAGTGAACGACCGTGCTGTACACGTCTCCGTCCACATTGCTCGTGAGGTGCTTCTTTGCAAAGAGCACCGGAGCGCCTATGGCCATACCTGCCGCAGCGGCAATGGCAATGCCGCTCGCCTCAATAGTAAGAACCTTTGTGACGTGATCACCAGCAAAAAGACGAGCAATCTCCTCGCCGATCTGGCCGAGCAACACGGTATCGATGTTTTGATTGAGAAAGCTACCAACCTTGAGGATATCTCCGGGGAGCACTTGTCCATCCCGCAGAATCTTCTCTTCCATCTGCTTCATACGTTAGACACTCCAAAAAGAAACGTACTGCTTGATACATTGATAACCAACAGTGGTACGTTTAGCATAGTCACCACAACAGGTAAATGTGACGAGAATCCACAGTTGACATGTAATGGAAATATAAATCGCACACACAAACACTCATATGAGATTTTTTGGCAAACGGTAGCGCTAAGACGGCAACCGAATGCAGCACACAGCCAAACGGCAACTGATCGCTGTGTCTTCATCATATTCATAAAACCATCGCCCTTTTGCTCTTTTGGGTGTACCATATGCCGGCTTGCGCTCCTTGGCGCGCAAGCAACCGCAAACGCACAAGGAGGCTATATGAACATCCGTGATTTCTATGCCGGAGCGGAATTCTTTGCCCACACGTGGCTGGGCGCACACTTGCAGGACGGAGGCGTGACCTTTCGCACCTACGCGCCGAACGCGGACGAGATTTCCGTATGCACGACCCACGGCACATGCGCCATGTATAGAGTCGCGGACGGCAACTTCTGGGAAGCCCACGTAGACGGCCTGGGCTCGGGCGACCCCTATACCTTCCGCATTCGCCATGGGGATGATGTGCAGGAGCACTGCGACCCATATGGCTACGGCATGGACCTGCGACCTGCACATCGCTCCATCGTGCGCGATCTCTCGTTTGAATGGCACGACGAAGAATGGATGCGTGAGCGCTCGGTCTGCCTTGACGAGCCGATGAACATCTACGAGCTGCATCTCGGCAGTTGGCACAAACGCAGTGGCGACCGCCAGAGCGGCGAGGTGCAGGACTGGTTTACCTACTCAGAGATTGCCTACCAGCTGATACCCTACCTCAAAGAAGCGGGGTACACCCATGTGGAGTTCATGCCGCTGATGGAGCATCCCTACGATGGGTCATGGGGGTATCAACCCACGGGGTTCTTCTCCCCCACCAGCCGCTATGGCACTGCTCGTCAGCTTATGGAGCTCATCGACATGCTCCATGGTGCCCATATCGGAGCTATCTTGGACTACGTGCCTGTCCATTTCGCCACCGACGACTATGGGCTGGCAAACTTCGACGGCACGCCGCTCTTCGAGTACTCAGACAAGGAAATGGCGGTCAGCGAATGGGGCAGTTTCAACTTCATGCACGGGCGCGGCGACACGCGTTCCTTTCTGCAGAGTGCCGCAAATTACTGGCTTGGTGCCTATCACTTTGATGGGCTGCGCATGGACGCCATCAGCCGCATCGTGTACAGGCAAGGAGACAAAAGTCTTGGCGTGAATTCAGAAGCCGTGGATTTTGTGCGCAACATGAATGGAGGTCTTAAGTACCTGAATGCCGGCATCATGCTCGTGGCAGAGGATTCCACCGACTACCCAGGCATCACACGATCCGTAAGCAAGGGTGGTCTGGGCTTTGACTACAAATGGGACATGGGCTGGATGAACGACACGCTGAATTTCTTTCGCACGCCACCAGACGAACGAGGCGACCAGTACCACAAGCTGTCGTTTTCCATGATGTACTACCCAAACGAGCACTACCTGCTCTCACTCTCTCACGACGAGGTGGTACACGAGAAGGCGACCATAGCTCAGAAGATGTGGGGTGACTACGATCTCAAGTTCCCACAGGCACGCGCACTGTACTTATATATGTTTGCTCATCCTGGAAAGAAACTCAACTTCATGGGGTCCGAGCTTGCTCAGCTGAGGGAATGGGACGAGCAGCGAGAGCAGGACTGGTCGTTGCGCCAGTTTCCCCTTCACGACTCGTTCTATCATTATTGCGTCGAGCTAAACAAGATCTACTCCGATCATCCGGCTCTCTGGGCGCGTGACTACGAGTGCAGTGGCTTCATATGGCGTCAGGTCTCTGACAACACCAACGTAGTCTACGCCTTCGAACGGCGCAGCACATGCGAACGCATGCTCTGCGTGCTCAATCTTTCGGACCAAAAGCTCTCAAACTACCACGTAAGCCTTGGAGAGGCCAAACGCACGAAGGTGTTGCTGAACTCGGATTGGCATCGTTTCTCTGGTTCAACCGCCGAGACGGAGCACAGCTGGCACAGACTTGCTCGCAACGAGCTTGTCTGCGACCTCGCACCGTTCTCTGGCCAGCTCTATGCGGTGGAGTAGCGGCGATAGTGGGTCATGGTTTAACTGTGTCGCTCCATCAACGGTGGTTTTGTCGCAGCCAAAGCAACCTTGAACCACTCTCGCCACGGAATTCAGATTCCTCACGAGAGCCCCGCTTTCAGCCAATCGATCTGCCTGTGACTCGCCGTCTCATCCACAGGGCGGCAAGTGCGGCGACGCTGAGTCCTATAGCC
The DNA here is from genome assembly GCA_902772085.1 of uncultured Coriobacteriaceae bacterium. GTDB lineage: Bacteria > Actinomycetota > Coriobacteriia > Coriobacteriales > Atopobiaceae > RUG440. The sequence continues at coordinate 4,331 of CACXZL010000070.1, forward strand.
ACAGTCCATGCATCCGTATTGTCTTCGACGCCGGTAGGCAGTACCTTGCTGTCCTCTAGCACATTGGTGATGGTTACTCGAGCAGGATCGTCCGACGTGCCTTTGATCTCCGACAATACGACAGCGTGCGAATCGCCGTCCCTATAGGCCACGTTCACCCTACCCGTACCGTCCGTTTCCTCGGCACTCGTGACATACGGCGTTCGCTCCTGCGCAATGACGTACTGCTCGTTTGAGGGTATGTCCGTGAGCCTGAGCACCTGACCATACGAGAGCCTAAACGTTTGGTTGTCCGCAGACAACACCACGGACTCGCCATCGATACTGCCCTGCACCTCCTCTACGGCTTCGGGCAACGTAAGCGTAAACTCAAACTGCCTCGTCAAATCAGCATAGCCTCCCCTCACGTCAAGCGTCAGTTCCACCGAAGCATGCTTGTAGCGATAAATCTGAAGCAACGGATACGTGACAGCACCCTCCCCCGTGCCTTCCGTCTCAGATGAACCCACCGCGTAGAACGGCAACTCGCCATTCACGTTCTGCACAGACATCATTCCCTTGGGAGTGATGGTAAAGCCCACCGGCTGCGGTAGCGGGGAATACGCCTCGTCTCCCCCAGTAGGCACGAGCACGTAAGACCCAGCTCGCAAGCTTACGACTTTGGACGCATTTGGTGTCTGTAGATACCCGTCCTCGCCCGCTACAAGCACTTCGTGCAACGGCGCACCCGAAGCGCTGGGATTGTCGCTGTTGTATGCATCGGCTGCATACAGCTTGTAGGTCATGCCAGGAAGCGGCTTGCTCGAAATGTATTCGAGGTTCTGAATCTTCACGGGGTACGTCGTGGGCTTGTTTGTGATGGTGATGTCGTATGACTTGACGTCCACCTTGCGATAGATGCTAAAGTCGGTCGCATAGTACTGATTGTTTGTGATGCGATCGATCTTATTTGCCATGTACATCCAGTAGGTATCGGTTTTGTTTAGATTCTTGCGATAGTAGATATTGATTGCCCCGTTGTCATCTACAAAGTGAATGAACTGTGGCTCCTCAGCATTTTGGAACCAGAACTTTACGTTTCTGCCCGAGTAAGCTCCATCATAGTCCAGATACTTGTCTGTCTGCATGTTTTGCAACGATATGAAACCGTCATTGTTTACCTTAGACACGTTCCAGAGCATGTCGTCCGAAACTTCACTGGCGATCATGTTGTTGCTTACCAGCACTGCCTGGAGCCTCAGCGCATCGGAACCAGCCGACAACGCATTGAACGCTGCCCCGTTTGGCGCCACTATCACGTACTGCTTGCCTTTCAAGAAGTCTTCTACCCGCTGGTACTCGATGTGCTCTTCGGACACTTCGGTGGCAATGTCTGCCGCCCAGTCCCGTTTCACGCTCTTGCCCTGGGCGTCCTTGATATCGGTCTCTTCTATCTCATACGTGTCGTTTGGATTGAGGCCATCCAGCTTGTAGGTCCAATTGTTTTTGGAGCTGAGGGTCACGTGCCGGTCTTCCTCACCCGTTGAGTACACGGTAACTTCCACCGTGTGTCCCTCGTGACTCTGCCCCTCGTCTTGCCATTGCTTGGTAATCGTCGCTTGCTTGGCATCGGTTATGATTACACTTCCGTCATCATCCTGATGTATCACGTCAGCAATGGGCGTCTCACCATCCACGGTGACGGTGTATACGCGGATAGATTTTTTGTATCCGTCGGGCATAACCGTTTCTTTCATGTAGTACGTGCCACGTGGAATCTTGCCAAACGAGACCTCGCCTCTGCGGTTTGAGACAGCTTTCACAACGGAGTCTTTGTACTCGAACGCCTCGTAGCACGTGCTATCCGTATAGAGCGTAAACTCCGCACCTTCCACGGGATTGCCTCGCGTGTCGAGCGCCTTGAAGGACGCATCGGCCACGTGATAGTACTCAATAAAGATGTCGTCTATGGTGCCTGCCGAATTCAGCGTATACCACGTGCCGTTATAGACTTCCCCGGCTCTGTTTTGGTCGACGCTCTCCATGTAGAAGTATGCACGATATGTTGAAGTGCTTCCTGTGGGCGATATATTGCGGTCATCGCCCACTTGGACATAGCGAAAATCTTTATGACGGTTTGCACTGGCATCAAGCATCACGTACACGCGAGAAAACTCATACTCGTCAATGATCTCAGGGCTGAGCTTATCGATGAACGAGTACATGTCGACGGTATTTGTCTCGTTACTCGAATCCGCAACGCCGGTATATGAAATCGTTACATCGTTCAAGACCGTACCAGGAAGCCGATTCGCCTGCTCATCCACAAAGTACACTTTGCCCGAACGACCATACGTCTTTGCACTTGCGTGGAGTGTAAACGACATGGCGGTAGGCGTTTCCGTATCGCCTGCATCATCCTGGGCAAGCAACACTCCTTCGGAAGCATCTGCCAACAAGACCCTCTGCGGTGCGGCGTTCTTTGCCTGCGCGTTCATGCCCTGTTTTAGACTCTCAACTTGTGTGGCATTCGGACCCTCAACTTGTGTGGCATTCTCTTCCCGCGTAGATGCCACACGATCTTCCGGCGCTTCTGATGCCTCCGGGGTAGGCTCTGGAGCAACTGGGCCCGTCTCACCCTCGTCAGGTACCTGTTTCTTAGTCGTCGGAGCAGCTTCGTCTGAGACGTGAGTCCACGCAAGACACACCTTTTCCTCGCCTGCCTTGAACGTGACGGGGACGTTCGTGCCTTTCGAATCAAACAACACCTTCGGCGACTCGCCGTCTTTGAAGCCGTACGCCACGCTGCCGCCGTGCTCCTCGACGCCAACAAGCTCTTTCTCTGATCGGTCGACCGCATGTGGCTTAGCCGCCAGCCAGAACGCGGTCCCCTTCCACGAGCTGTCATCGACCCTCACGGAGAAGCATTCCATCGGTTCCGCGCCGTCTTCAAGCTGCGGAGGAGCGACCTCGTCTATGGCAACTGACGAATTGGTTCGCGGACCTAGAAGCGAGACCATGAGGTCGTCCGTTTGCCACGTGTGCAGCGTCCCCGCCGTGGCCGCGATGGTAAAGGTTCCAAGGCGCTTTGTAGTGAAGCTGAGCTTTGCCCGCTCCTCTGATTCCGCATCTTCTTTGCCAGCAATCGATCCCTTTGTGATGTTTTGTTGCTGGGAGACTCCGTCTTCAGATTTCTGCGCGGTCGCGTCTCTCACGGTGAGGCACTCTCCGTTATCGCGGGCATCGCCTGCCGACAATCGCACAACCTCGACGAGCGGTACGTATGCAAGCGCGATGGAGCTCGTTTGCATCGACAACTCCACAGGCGACGCAGGCTCTACGATCCGCCCTTCAGCCACGAACTGGATGTTTACATACCGTTCGTAGAAGACGTAGTCATCCTCTCCCACCAGCGCTATTTCGCGGAAGGCGCTTCGATGCGAAGCAATATCTTCCTCGTTTACCTCGGCCACGCGCAACTCGGCACCATCTGGAATCAGGGCGTCGTCGTCATATGCAGCGCTTACCTGGCATTCGCTGCCGTCGCGCAATTGGAGCACGCAGGTGAGCAGGTGCTTTTTTGCGTCCGATGGGTCGGAATCGTACTTGCCTGCATCGTCCACAGACGCAACTTGCGATTCTCCAAGCTTCGACTCAACGCTCGCCCGCTCCTCGGCATACGCATACAGTATCTGTGAACCCTGTATCACGAGCAATACACTTAGCAGTATGCAAAGCACCTTGCAAAACGCTCCGCGCAATCCAGACGACCAAGGAGA
>CACXZL010000071.1 GCA_902772085.1 uncultured Coriobacteriaceae bacterium
CTAACCCCAGTAATCCCATCACCACTTACGAGCCGACTGGCAAACTGACCGACAAGACCCGCCACTACACCTTCGACATCGACGCCGACGTGCTCGGTCACGATCAGAGTGGGGATCAGGCGCCGGAAGGAACGCCGACGGGAGACACCGAAAGCTGGCACAACAAGACTTCCGAGATTCGTAAGACATGGATTGATGCCAACGGTCATGTGATTCAGTCTGAGAAAGCCTCTGATGTAATGAAGGGCGGAAGCAAGGCTGAAGGAGGAGAGCAGGGACAGTTTGGCTGGCTTGAGGGAGCCGAGTTTACGCTCACGCAGATTCGGCGCCATGTGACAACATTCAATGGAGCTGCAAACCAAATCGGTAGTGAGAAGTTTGAAGACGAACTAATACCAGAAGCTGAGCGGAAGGAAATAAAGTTCGATACCAATCATGTCCGTGCGACTTCTGGGGACAACCCCAAATCAGATGCCAAGGGCTATATCGCGATGAAGGGTCTCGATGCGGGCGTGTACGTTCTCAAGGAAATAAAGGCACCTCTTGGCTACGCTTTCAACCCCAACATCCAGTATGAAATAACTATCACTCCTAAGTACGTTATGGAACCAAATACTTCGACCGAGGGTACGACTCCTGAAGACGGCAAAGGTGGCGCCGACGATCCGATCTTGGAATCCTACACAGTACAAATCAAGACCCAGGAGCTTGACGATGCAATGAATATCATTAGCAGCGATGGAGTTACGACGATCTCTACTTACAACATCAAGCAGACTAATGGCGTACCTGACTCCATTCTCAATGAAGGTGGTACTCAGAACGAAAATACGACCATTACAACTGCATCTACCACAAACAACGAGTCCGCTGAGATTGTAAACAAGAAGCTCGGCATCCTGCCGGCTACGGGTGGATCGGGAATCTTGTTCTACCTGTTTGTCGGTGGTGGCATCGCAGCGATCGCACTTGTTCTCATGAGGAAGACCAAGAAGGCCGCGACTGCTGCCTAGTGCGAACCGCATAATTGTACAGTACGGGTCCTGCGCCGTTGTTGGCGCACAGAACGGCGCAGGATTCCGTGCGTCTGCATAGGAGCACCTGCGAGGCGCTTCGATACAGACGTACGGGAGCAAATGACGACGAGAGGCAGACGATGCGAAAGCGTTTGAGGCGTATAGGGCGTGCTGGGGCTTTCTCAGCGGTTGTTCGTGTCTGTGTAGCGGCTATGGTGACCGTTGTGGCGGCGGTAGGCATGCTGTCGCGTGCGGTAAATGTGGCTTACGGCGAGGAACAGCCTGCCACGTTTACCATAATGACGGCCCATGTGGTTGAGGGAAAAACAGTCGCCTTGTCCGGCGTGGAGGCAACTGCCTATCGCATAGGCACTCTTGACGCCTATACGGGCGAGTCGCATCTGATTGACCCCTTCACCAGTCTCGGCGATGAGTACAAAGACTGGGACAACGCATCGACCATGGAGCGGCTATCGCCGAAGCTTTCGCAGATTATACAGGAGAAGCTGGTCGAAGGCATCACGGCAACCTCAACCGACGACGGCACGATTGCGTTTGGCGAGATTCCTCATGGGGTCTATTTCGTGGTACAGACCTCATCCAAAGGCGATGCGCAGGATTACTACGAGTTTGTTCCTTTTATCATGGGCGTGCCAGCGAGGAATGGCGGAGCGGTGCTGTATGACGTGGTGTGCATGCCCAAGTTCACCCCAATCGAAGAGCCCAATCCGACCGAGCCTCCCACTCCCGAGCCCGTCGATCCCGATAAGCCTCCCGTGACCAACGTGCATGTAGATCGCACGTCCGAAGGCACCACGGTATATGAAAGCAATGGCACCGCATATGGCAACAATGGCGCCACCGCGTATGACAACAAAGGAAACACCAACGCGACGTATACCACCAACAATTCCAATACTAATACTATTGGAAATGCTGCCAACGGTAGCCTTTCACACACGGGGGACGCGTCCTCCTTTGCACCCATCGTCTTGGGATTGCTGGCTGGATTGGTGCTCGTGGCTGCGGGAGTGAGACAAGGACCAAGCCACGCGCGACGAATTGCCAGAGCGCGACACCGACCGGAGGCTTCGCACGCGCATGGTGGTGTTGCGCGTGCTCTTTCTCGTGGGAGTGGCCATCATGGCGTATCCGTATGTGTCGAACGCCCTGTATCAGATGCGGGCAAACGACCAGATCGAGTCGCTCGACACGACGGTGTCGGCGGGTGACGAGGCCTTCTACGAGCAAGAGATCGCGCGGGCGAGAGAGTACAACAAGATCCTCGTCGGCGAGACGGTACCTGACGTCTTTGCCATCCGCGAGGGGACGACGGATACGACATACGAAAGCTTCCTGAACGTTACCGACAACCTGATGATGGGAAAGATCGACATCCCCGTGATTCAGGCGCACCTCCCCATCTATCACTACTCCACCGAGGAAAGCCTGATGCAGGGCTGCGGTCACATCTTTGGTTCCAGTCTGCCCGTGGGTGGGGATTCCAGCCATGCGGTGATCACGGCGCATCGCGGCCTTGCCTCGGCCAAGCTCTTCACAGATCTCGACCAGGTGGAGGAGGGGGACCGCTTTTACATAACGGTGCTCAACGAGACGCTCGCCTACGAGGTGGATGGCATCGAAGTCGTCGAGCCGTGGGAGACGCGTTCGCTCGCCATCAAGGAAGGCGAGGACCTTGTGACGCTCGTCACCTGCACGCCGTATGGAGTAAACACGGATCGTCTGCTCGTGCACGGCCATCGCGTGCCGTATGAGGGAGAGCAGGAGAAACAGGGCGTTTTGCCCCATGCGTCATTCGTCTTCTCGACGTTGGCTCAGGTGGCATGCATATTGGCCGGTGCCGGGGCTGCGCTTGGCGTGAGACGGTTTGTCATATGGCGCAAGAGGCGTCGTGGCGCCGGACGTCGTGGCGCCGGAAGCGTCGATGGGGCCGCGGAGGGTGCCGATGAGGCCGGTGAGAACTCCTCGCCAGGCGAGGAAGTGCACGATGAGCGCTAGGGACGAGGACGAGCGCGGTTCGGAGGACACCGACGCGGAGCTGAATGCTGGAACCGTCGCGGAATCTCATGCCGAGACTGTAACGGCGCCGGCTCTTTGGGGTTCGACGCGCGCGTACAAGCTCGTGAGGATAGGTCTGGGACTGCTCCTCGCATTCGGGCTCGGCATCATGCTGTACCCCATGGCGCAAAGGCTGGAGTTTGCCTACAAGAGCGTGATGGTGGCAGACGAGTATCAGCGCTACGTCGAATCCGCTCCTGAGGAAGTGCTCGAGCATGAGTGGATGATGGCCCAGGAGTACAACCGCGCTCGTGCGTACAACCTCGCTCATGACGTAAATGTCATTGCCGACCCCTTCCGCGGCGATGCACAGACGGCGAGCGAGAACGCGGAGTATTGGTCGCTCGTGAACCCGTTGGGAAACGGCCTTATGGGGTATCTCGACATCCCAAAGATCGGGGAGCGGCTCAACGTCTATCACGGTACCGAGGATGAAGCCCTCTTGCGCGGATTGGGCCATATACAGGGAACGAGCCTTCCCGTGGGCGGCGACGGCACCCACTGCGTGCTGAGTGGCCACCGAGGCCTTGCCGGGGCAAAGATCCTTACCGACCTCGATCAGGTGGAGGTGGGAGACGTCATGCTCGTGCACGTTCTCAACCATCACCTGGCCTATGAGGTCGAAAGAATCTTGGTGGTTCTTCCAGACGAGATTTCGGCCATCGACATCGTGGAGGGGCAGGACCTGCTCACGCTCATCACCTGCACGCCGTATGCCGTAAACACGCATCGCCTGTTGGTGACCGGGCACCGCGTGCCCTATGTAGAGGAACCCATGCCTATGGTTGACCTCTACTCGTGGCTGACTCCGATGCGCATCGCGCTTATCGTGGCGGCGGTCGTAGTCGTGAGTGCGATTGTTGTCTGGCGCCGTCGACGTAGCCGACGCGCTCAGTGAGCTTGCACCGCGACGGGTTTTGTTCACTTTGTGAAGATGGCGGTCTTGAGATAGAATCGAACAGATTGACTGCAGAGGTGGCAGGTGTCCTGCCCTGTGCCGATGCAGAGAAACCCCGTTCTGGTCGGTAACCAGGACCTATAGAAGGAGTTCCACATGAAGGAAGGCATCCATCCTAATTACGTGGAGTGCACGGTTCGTTGCTCCTGCGGCAACACCTGGACCACTCACGCCACCGTTTCCAGCATGAGGCTTGACCTCTGCGACAAGTGCCACCCGTTCTATACGGGCACCCAGAAGCTCGTCGACACCGGTGGTCGCGTACAGCGCTTTGCCGACAAGTTTGGTGGCGCCGCCGCAGCCCAGCTTGCCGCAGCCAAGGCGAAGAAAGAGGCTCGTGCAAAGAAGGCTGCCGAGCATGCCGCTGCCATGAAGGCTGCCGCCGAGGCCAAGGCTGCAAAGAAGGCTCAGCGTGCAGCTGAGTTTGCAAAGAAGGCCGCCGCTGAGGTTGAGAAGAAGGCTGCCGAAGCCGCCAAGGAGGCAGCTGCTGCGGTCGAGGCTGCTGAGGAGAACGCTGCGGAGTAGGCGCTCCACACGTACGCTACTGGATCGTGAATCCAATGCCCCGGAAGTCGCACTCAGTGCGATTCCGGGGCGTCTTGATTCCGGGGCGTCTTCGTCGGTGCCGCGAACTTGCCCTTCTTGGCCGCGCCACCTGCGGAGAAGCGCTATGCGTGCGAAACCAGGTAGTTGTCGATGAACTTCGAAGTCGTTTGGTGGGGAATGAAAAGGAGCACGGTCTCCTGATAGGTGTGCGTGGAGGTGACGCGCGCCGTTACCTCGGATGATTCATCGGCTGTCCCGAAGTCCATCTCAAAGGAAAGCTCGCCATCGGCGGTCCCGGTGGTCTTTGCCTCGAGGCGAAAGCCGCTCGCGTTCTTTTCTTCGGCGTCTCTGATGACGCCGGTGAAGGGGATGCGTTCCACGACTCTGTCGCCCTCACATGAGTCGGCTTTTTCGCTGAGCTTGTGGTGGTAGTGCGCAAGGACCGTGACGGTGCCTGTGACTTTGACGTCGCCTGGGGTGTCTCCGACGGAATCTATGGTCACCTCGAGCTTGTGGTGCTGAGCCCCGTAGCAGCTGGCGCTCGTGCTCTCCGTGGACGTGAGCTTGCCGCTCCACGAGCCGACCAAGGGCGAGAACGAACGGACGTCAGCGTGTTCGTCGGCTTTGGCGCTGCGCAGTGACCAGGTGCCTGACTCAAACGCAAATCGCGCGTTGACATTTCCCTCGTATGCGACGAAGCCGTCTTTCTTTGCGCAGTGAATCGTGATGTCGTTCGTGGCGGTGTCCTTGTTCGCTGCTTCTTTGAAGGAATTGCCGACGACGGAGAACGATCCGTCCTCGTAGAGGTCTGCGAGAGAGGTGCCTCCGTCTGCGCTTGCGACATCCAGGATGGAATCCAGCTGCGCCATCACCTTTTCCTCGTCTGCTCCCGCGCGAGCCGTGAGCGACCGTCCTCGTTCGGCGAGCTCGCCCGTCATCTGCCAAGAGCTGTCTTTGCGAACGTACGTGGTGCCCACATTGCGCACTGCGCGTATCTTGCCGTCGTCATAGGTGGCCTCAGCCTCCACGGCATATGCTACGGACCAGACGCCTTCGGTGGCATCCATGCCTTCGGGCGTGCGCGTGCTCGCTCGCTTGGTCACGGCGATGCTCGAGAGGGGTATCTCCAAGTCGGGACCGTACGTGCCACCCGCGTACGTGTACGTGGGGATGAGCGCCGCGATGTCTTTCTCGATGCTCGTGTAGGTAGGGGCGTCGAGAAGGCTCATCGTGAGCCATACGACGCCCAGGACTGCCGCCACGAGAAGTGCCATGACAAGACCAACCGTCTTCTGGTGCGTGTGAAAGAATGCCAAGGCGCGTCTGCGCTTTGCTGCGGCGTATAAGCCGGCAGCGCTGGCTACCTGCCTGAACTCGGGTTCTGCTTGTGCGGACGAGGGGGCGTGGGCAGTGGATGGAGGCTGCTGCGCGGTATCGGAGGTTGGCTCCGACGTGCCATGCGCGGCATCGTCTGCGAGTCCCTTGTTTGCGTTCGCGTCGTAGGCATACGGCTGCGGAGCCGTACCCTGCGTGATGTCATCGACGTGCTGTTGACGATGAGTGTCTTCCAGGACATCGTCGGGCATGGGCGGATGCGGCGCCGTGTCATCCACGGGCGAGGAACGCCGGGCGCCTTCAGCATCGTCTGCGGAGTGCGCATGCCGCGCGGTATCGCCCGCGCGTAAAGGAAGCGTGGAGCCACACGAGGCGCAATGCGTGGCGAGTTCGCTATTCTTATATCCGCAGGAGGGGCAGCGCATACTCGTTCCTTCCATTGATGGCGCTTCTCTAATGTACCCCATTTTACATGGGGATATAACATACGCCCCCTGACAGTAAAACCGGCTCCCTGTCGCAAGCGCGTATAATGACTTGTGATGCGCGACACTACAACGCGGGAGGCAAGCTCGTGGATGCAAGAAAGAGTTACATGCTGCGTATGGCCCTCATTGGCGGAATCCTTGTGGCCGCCATCATGGTGGTAGGCACGGTCTTGATGGGCAGAAGTGCCAGCAAGGATACGGAAGACGCGGTGCATTCCGTCAGTCTGCTGTATCTGGACGAGCTGGCTGGTCGTCGCGAGCAGGTCGTCGCGGCCAACCTCCGTGCCAACATTCGCAATTTCAACGTCGCCATCAGCCTTCTGACCGACGAGGACCTCAGCGACATGGAGCATCTGCAGGCATATCAGTCGCGCATGCGACAGCTCTACGACCTCGAGAAGTTCGCCTTCGTCGACGAGAACGGCCTTATCTATACGGCAGATGGTACGAGAGATGACATCGACCAGTACGGTCTCGACTACAAGAATCTCACCGAGCCGCGCATTTTTGTGCACGACTCAAAGGAGGCGGGCAAGAAGGTCATTATTGCGGTTTCTGTGGCCGGCCTCTCGCTGGGAGGCAAACGGCTCGTGGCGTCCTTTATGGAAATCGACATGGGGCGCATGCTGCAAGGCGTCTCCGTGCAGTCGAGCAGCTCGGATACGACGTTCTGCAACATCTACACCAAAGACGGCGTCGCCCTTACCGAAATGGTACTGGGCGGCCTCGCGAGCGAGGACAACCTGCTCGACGCCCTCGGCAACGCCACGTTTGAGGGAGACGCCACGGCCGAGTCGGTCCGCCAAGACTTCGCCGCCGGACGTGGCGGCGCCGTGACCTTCACCTATGGTGGCGTGCTCGAGACGCTTGACTACGTGCCCATCGAGGGAACGGACTGGATGCTCACGTATCTCATGCGCGAGAATGTGATAAGCGAAAAAATCAGCGAGGTTACCAACCGCATCGTTATGCGTTCCATGCTGCAGTCCGCCCTCACCGCCGTCGTGCTGCTGGGGATGTTTGGCGCCATGAGCGTGCAGATTCGCCGCAACTCGCAGCTCATGATTGAAAAGGAGGCCTCCGAGGCCGAAAACCGCATAAAGCAACGGGAGCTCGAGCAGCGTCTCGCCTTGCAGGAGCAGCTCCTGCAGCAAGAGAAGCTGCGCGCCGAGCAAGACAGCATGATTACGGCGCTCGCCTCGGACTACCGCAGTGTGTACTACGTCAACTTGGACGAGGACGACGCCATATGCTACCGGTCCGATGACCGCTTGGAGGATGCGATCGAGGAGGGTGCTCACATCCCCTTCCATGAGACGTTTGTAGCGTACGCCAACGACGTCGTGGCCGAGCCGTATCGCAAGGAGTTCCTGAGCTTCATCGACCCCACTTCCATTCGTACGCGACTCGAGCAGGCACCGCTGATCGCATATCGCTACCTCACGATTCGCGAGGGGGTCGAGACGTACGAGATGCTCCGTATGGCGGGCGTACGCCACGCGAAAGACCGCAAGGACGGCATCGTTCACGCGGTGGGCGTGGGCTTTACAAACATAGACGCCGAAATGCGCGAGTCAATGGCCAGGAACCAGGCCCTCAGTGACGCGCTCGTTGCTTCCGAAGAGGCGAGCAAGGCCAAGACGACCTTCCTCTCAAACATGAGCCATGAGATCCGCACGCCCATGAATGCCATTATTGGCCTCGACAACATTGCCCTCAACGACCCCGACATCTCGGACAAGACGCGCGACCATCTGATCAAGATAGGAGAGTCGGCCGACCACCTGCTCTCCCTCATCAATGACATTCTGGACATGAGCCGCATCGAGTCGGGGCGCATGACGCTCAAGAACGAGGAGTTCTCGTTCCCACGCCTTATGGATCAGGTCAACACCATCTTTACCGGGCAAGCCGAGGAGCGTGGCATTGCTTACGAATGCCACGTGGACGACCGCATAGACCCCGTCTATATAGGCGATAGCGTAAAGCTTCGCCAGGTGCTCATCAACATCTTGGGCAACGCGGTCAAGTTCACGCCGGAGGGTGGACGCGTGGGACTTGACGTGGAGCGGGCGGCAAACTTTGACGGCAGGACGACGCTGCGGTTTATCATCTCCGACACGGGCATTGGCATGAGCAAGGAGTTCCTGCCGCGCATTTTTGACACGTTTAGCCAAGAGAACTCCTCGTCCACCACAAAGTATGGGAGCTCGGGCCTTGGCCTTGCGATCACCAAGAGCATCGTGGAGATGATGAACGGCGACATTCAGGTGCAGAGCGAAAGGGGCGTCGGCTCGACCTTTACGGTGAGCGTCACCCTTATGGATGCGGACCAGGCAGCCATATACAAGGCTTCCACCAACATCGCGCCGCACGAGATGAGCGTGCTCGTGGTGGACGACGACCCCATTGCCTGCGAGCACGCACGCCTCGTGTTGGAGAAGGCGGGCATCGCCGCAGAGGTGGCGCAGTCGGGCTTCCAAGCCATAGAGATGGTCGAGCTGCGTCATGCGCGACGCGAGCCGTACAACCTCATACTCGTGGACTGGAAGATGCCCGACATGGACGGCGTGGAGACCACGCGTCGGATCCATGCCATCACCGGGGACCAGTCAGCCATTGTGATGCTTACCGCATACCGCTGGGACGACGTGCTGGAAGAGGCGATACAGGCGGGTGTGGACAGCTTTATTTCGAAGCCGGTGGCAGCGTCCACGGTGATGGAGGAGTTTAAGTCGGCCTTGCAGAAGCGCGAGTCGGGCAGCTCGAAGCGCGTCGAGGTGGCGGATCTTGCCGGCAAGCGCGTATTGCTTGCCGAAGACGTCGACATCAACGCCGAGATTATGGAAATGATTCTGGAGATGCGCGAGATCGTCTCGGAGCGAGCGGTCAACGGGCGCGTGGCGGTCGAGATGTTTGAGTCGCATCCGGCGGGTTACTACGACGCGATCCTCATGGATATTCGCATGCCTGAAATGGACGGTCTCGAGGCCACCATGACCATTCGTGCCATGGATCGTGCGGACGCCAAGAGCATTCCCATCGTGGCCCTTACGGCCAACGCCTTTGACGAGGACGTGCAGCGAAGCCTCCAGAGCGGCCTCAACGCGCACCTCACCAAGCCCGTGCAGCCCGAAAGCGCATGCGCCGCGCGGGGCCGCCAAATCGACGAGCAATTGTTCGGCACGTCCTAAGATGCCACGTTCGTCGTCACGTATCGATTTGGCCACGTATTCTTATGGTGCTTTCATCTTTTGTGGCTCTTCGTATGTCTTGCGGAGATGCCATCCTCGCAGGGGACATGTGATGATAGGGATTCGGCGTTTTGAGAGTGCTCGGATTGGGTATGCTTGTATGGACTGTACTCTCAGGTGGAAGGCGATGCCATGCAGGATGCGGGAAAAAAGCGCGGGGCGATCGTGGTGGGAATTGCGCTGGCGCTCGTGATAGCGATTGCAGGCGCTGCGTACGGACTCCTTGTCCTCTTCTGTCAGCGGGGCGACGGTTCAGGGCTCAGCACCTGAGTCCGCGTCGGGCAGCGCAACCAAAACCGACATACCCATGCTCGCCGACTATGACGCTACGGTGTACACGGATCTCAACGAGCCGATGCGTCTCACTGCCATTGCAGACGGTCGGCCGCTCGTCATGAACTTTTGGGCGACGTGGTGTCCGTATTGCGTACAAGAAATGCCTGATTACCAGCAGATATATAACGAGTATAAGGATCGGGTGTCTTTTGCCTTCATAGACAGCGTGGGAGGCAAGGGCGAGACGACCGAGAAGGCCTTGGCCTGGCTGAGGCAAAATGGCTTTGAGGACCTTCCGGCTTACTTCGACAATGACCGCGAGGCGTCGAGCGCCTACGGTGCTTGGTCCCTGCCCACTTCCGTGATCGTCTCGGCAAAGGGCGAGATACTTGACATCTCGGCGGGGGCAATCGATCCAAACCTCATGCGTCGCGCCTTGGATTCGCTCGTGTGATCGGTATGGACTTCCTACTCACCTTCCTCGAAGGCATCATCACGTTCGTGTCGCCATGTCTTTTGCCGCTCTTGCCGGTCTATCTTGCGTATTTCGCGGGAGGGGATGCGGCAAAGGCGGGCTTGCGGCAGACGGTGTGCTCGGCGCTTTGCTTCGTGGCGGGCTTCACGTTGGTATACGCCCTGCTCGGTGCTGGTGCGGGAGTCGTCGGCACAGCGCTGGTGCGGCATAGGGAGGCGTTCAACGTGGCATGCGGAGCGGTGCTCGTGCTGCTGGGCCTCAACTATCTAGGCGTGCTGCGCATTCCCGTGCTCGAGCGGACGTGGCGCAAGAGGTCGACCTCGCAAGAGAAGGGATACGCGGGCTCGCTGCTCTTTGGGGTGGTCTTTGCCATCGGTTGGTCTCCGTGTGTGGGGACATTCTTGGCGTCGGCCCTGAGCCTCGCGGCGTCTTCTGCCAGTGCGGGCAGGGGGATGGCGCTGCTGCTTTGCTTCTCCGCCGGGCTCGGCGTGCCCTTTGTCCTCTCGGCCGCTCTGATAAATCAACTCCAAGGTGCCTTCGGATGGGTGAAGCGGCACTACGAAGCGATAAACAGGGTTTGCGGTTGCCTTTTGGTGGTGGAGGGGCTTCTCATGGCCGTGGGCTTGTTGGCGTAATGCGTGCGTGCGACCAGAGACAAGTCCCGAAGGACGGCTATGCGCGGCGAAGCACAACGTAGTGGTTGAGGTCATTGGTCTTTCCGTCGGCGCGAAAGCGCTCGAGCTCACGAGCCTCGTTGCCGAGGGAGGCTA
>CACXZL010000072.1 GCA_902772085.1 uncultured Coriobacteriaceae bacterium
GGGACGGTCCCCGATTCACATGCGGTGGGTGTCGCGCCAGAGGCACATCATCTCGTTTGTGAGGGAAAGGTCATCCGGTTGGCCTGCAATCTCATCAGGTCCCGCCCAAACGGCTCTTCCCAGCTCCGACGAGTCACGATGAATGGTGGAGTCGCCGTCCACGTCACACCAGAACCCCATCAACACGTCGCCGGCAACGCCCCATGGCTGCGACTTGTAGTAGCGCACGTTCTTCACTTCGAGACCGAGCTCCTCACGCACTTCTCGATGCACGCACTCCTCGACCGTCTCGCCTATCTCCACAAATCCTGCCACCAAGGCATCAATGGCGTGGTAGCGCCCGGCCGCATAGCGCGTGAGCACGATCTTCTGCGCCACAGGGTCGCACACGCACGCGATGATCGCCGGGTTGAGCCGTGGAAACACGACGTTGCCGCATGCGGGACACGTCAGCGCACGCATGGCCCCATGATGCTCGAAGCGATGCCCACACGCTCCGCAAAAGCGGTTCTTCGCATACCAGTCCGCAAGGTGTATCGCGGTATAGGCCGCATACATGAGCTCGCGTGGAACGCGATACTCCATCCGCAGCGCACGACTATGTATGTACTCAAAGCCCGCAGGTGGCTCGCCCATCTTGTCGCTCGCAAGCCAGCACGGCCTTCCATCCAAGGCAAACAAGAACGCCAACGAGCCCTCGGCATTCCCCGCGCGCAAGGACGGCCCCTCACGCGCGTCGAGCCCCTCATCCACGTCGAGCCCCTCACGCGCGTCGAGCCCCTCATCCACGTCAAGTCGCGGAAACTCAAGCGCATGCTCGCCCATCCGCCTTGCCGCGACTTCTTGGCCTCGCACATAAAACACCAAGTCGCCGGCGACGGGAACCGCCTCGGATTGGAACTCGTTTGCCAGGCGATGGGGATAGATGTCCTGAATCATGCATGCCCTCCTACGACATCGTTGCCAACGAGCAGACGCGAGCCGCCGGGATGGCGCCCTCTCGATAGACGCGAGGCATCCCGTCTTCGGACCCCACGATCGTGCTGGCCACGGCTATGGGCGCAGGGCCAGCGTCCAGCGTGAGATCCGCCTCGGCAACGATGCGTGCCTCGACGCCCGCGCCGCTGGTCGCCGCCTTCTCACCATGCGTGTTTGCGCTGGTGGTGGCCAAGGGCCCCACCTCGCGAGCCAGCGCTCGCACGAGGTTGGAATCGGGCACGCGTAGGGCAATGGTCCCGTCTGCGGCTCGATACTCCGGTGGCACGGCGTCACTTGCCTCCACCACGAGCGTCAACGCTCCCGGCCAGAGTTCATGGGCCAACCGACCCATCCAGGCTGGCACATCATGACCATAGACCTGCAGGTCGGAAGGGTCCGACACCAGCCACGGCAGCGTCTGGGCGCGATTGCGATGCTTGATGGCAAAGATTCTTCCATGGCCAGGATTGCCCGAAGTCGCCACGCAACCTATGCCATAGACGGAGTCGGTAGGCATCACCAGCACGCCGCCCTCACGCAACACGCGGACGGCATGGTCCAGCACCTCTTGGCTGGGGGCTTGTTGGTCAACCTTTTGCGTAGCGCCCATAACGACCACCTTTCTCAGGCTGCTAGTATAGCCTACCCTGATTGCAGCGCGTTTGCCACCGGGGGTACCCGAGCGCTGCCTGCCCCGAAAGACTCGTCAAGTGTACGGTGAAGGCCCCCGCCTATGCCTCTCGGATGGCAACAAGTACGCGAGGGCGATGCGTGAGATCCTCGCGCACCTCCACCTGCGCCCAGCCGGGCTGCTCGCGCACGAGCTGAGCCGCTGCATGCACGTTGTCCTCGAAGAGCTCCACGCAAAGCATACCCTCCGGCGCAAGCACCTGCGGCGCAACCGCAAGCAGCCGACGAAACACGTCCAGGCCATCTGGCCCACCATCCAACGCGAGGCCAGGCTCGAAGCCTTGGACCTCCATCGGCAGCGTAGGCACCACCGCACTGGGAATATAGGGCGGGTTGGACACAAAGACCGAGAAGGTCCCCATGAGCTCATCGGGCACCCCGCTCACCAGATCGCCCTCACGTATACGCACGAAATCGCCAAGGTCGAGCGCGTCACGATTGCGCCTGGCCAACTTCACCGCCTGAGCAGAAAGGTCCGTTGCCCACACGCTCGTGCCAGGACGCTCGCCGGCGATGGAGAGCGCGATGCAGCCGGTGCCTGTGCCCACCTCGAGCACGCGAGGCCCGCTGGGATGCGGCTTGCGCGGCTCGGGCTCGTCGGCAGCCTCGTCCTCCAACTCGCCCATCTCGACGAGCTCCTCGTCACCTGCGATCTTTTCGCCATGAATAAGGGCTTGTTCGCGCCTTATGTCGTCTGCGAACCTGCCGAGGTCGTGTTCGTGCGCATCGGGCATCTTGAGCGCCTCGGGCGCATCAGACGGCCTCTCGGTCTCCTCCGTCGACTCCTCGGCCTCTTCGCGAGCCGCCGCACGTTGCTCGGCGTCGTCGTACACGTCGCCACGCGCAATCGCCGCGTCCACGCCCTCCAGTGCGGCATCCACCAGTATCTCGGTCTCCGGACGCGGGATGAGCACGCCCTTCTCGCAGCGCAGCACGATGTGGCGAAACGGCATCTCCCCCGTCACGTACTGCAGGGGCTCCCCCGCGCCACGACGCCGCACGCCGTCGCGCATGAGGTCGAGCTCGGCCGCCTGCAGGGGCTTGTCGAAGTTCATGTAGAGCTCCACGCGCGAGAGACCCGTGGCGTTGCTGAGCAGCCACTCCGCCGAGAGCCGCGGGTGCTCGTCTCCCTTGCGTTCCAGATAGCCGCGCGTCCAGTCGAGGATGCGCCGAATCGTCCATATGTCGTTACCCGCCATGCGCTTCCCCTCTTGCATCCGCTCGAAATGCCAAAAGGGGTCTCGCCCCTTTCGGCACGACCATTACACCGCCTGGGCGAGCTTCTCCGCACGCTCGGCAGCGGCGAGCGCGTCGATGACGCTCTGCAACGTGTCGCCAAGAAGCACGCCGTTGTAGGTGCCGTTGAAGCCGATGCGGTGGTCGGTCACGCGGTCTTGCGGCTGGTTGTAGGTGCGGATCTTCTCGGAACGGTTGCCATGGCCAATCTGCGAAAGACGCGTGGCGCCCTGCTCCGCCTGCTGCTTTTCGAGTTCCATCTCGTAGAGACGGGCGCGCAGCATCTGCATGCAGACCTCGCGGTTTTGGATCTGCGAGCGCTGGTCCTGGGACTGCACCACCGTATTGGTCGGAAGGTGCGTGATGCGCACGGCCGAATAGGTCGTGTTTACGCCCTGGCCTCCGGGCCCGCTCGCGCAGTACGTGTCGATGCGCAGGTCCTCTGCGGCAATCTGGATGTCGATGTCTTCCGCCTCGGGCAGCACGACCACGGTTGCCGTCGACGTCTGGATGCGGCCCTGGCTCTCGGTCTTTGGCACGCGCTGCACGCGATGCACGCCGGACTCGTACTTCATCACGGAGTAGACCTTGTCGCCCGTGACCTTGAACTCGATGGTCTTGAAACCGCCCGCCTCGCTCGGGCTCGACGAGAAGACCTCGATCTTCCAGCCCTTGGACGCGGCAAAGCGCTCGTACATCTTGTACAGGTCGCCCGCAAAGATGGCCGCCTCGTCGCCACCGGCCGCGCCGCGGATCTCGACGATGGTGTCCTTCTCGTCGTTGGGGTCGCCGGGAATGAGCATGATCTTGATCTCGGACTCCAGCTCGGGAAGCTTGGCCTCGTTCGCGGCGATGTCTTCCTGGAGCATCGCCTTCTCCTCCGGGTCGGACTCCTCGTGTAGCATCTCCTTGGCGACCTCTATGTCGTCGAGGGCGGTAAGATACTCGCGAGCCTTTGCCACGAGCTCGGCCTGACTCGCATGCTCCTTGGCGATGCGCGCATATTCCTTGGGGTCGCTCACCACGGCGGGATCGACCATCTTCTTTTCCAGCTCTTCATACGCTTGAATGAGCTTCTTTAGCTTGTCTCCCATGTGTACTCCTCAATACGAGATGTTTAGCCTTCCTAGGATACCTCACCAGCACAACAAGCGCATGGGAAATGAAAAGCCCTGCCAGATTGTCCACGTTTTTTGAAGGGCACTTGCACGCAAGGCCCTTCGAATGAGCCTGTCGCGCCCCCTTCAGAAACAGTCAGCGGCTACAATTCCAGATCCTTCGGTGCCAACGCGGATCGACGCGTCGCAAAGTAGAACACCAGCCCGCACGCCACGCACAGGAGGCCAAGAATCACCGTCTCCGCCTGGTTGCCGATTCCCAGCAAGAGGCCAAGCAGCAGCGGCTGCACCACCAGGATGACGCTGCGCGTGGCAAACATCGCGCCAGCCGTAACCCCGGCCGACACGCCACATGCATCTGCCGAGCGCATCCACAGCGTCTTCCACCCGTCCGACGCCTTGCCAAGCACGCCCACGAGCACAATGGACACGACCGCCCATACCAACGTTGCGTTAAACGAGAACAACAAAAACACGCAGCCCAAGAGCACCACCGCCACGACGGTGACCCTCCACTTGTCGTATCGCGCCTCTATGGTTTCCAATGGAGTGATGAGCACAAACACCACGAGCTGCCCAAGCACAAACATGTTGTTGATCGAAGAGGTGCTCAGGCCCGCGTCGGCTGAGAAGAGCGGGAAGAGGAACGACTTGTACCCCGCTGCCAGAATCGCGGGCAGCATCGCGAAGAGGACGATGCAGACGGTGGTCTTTGACTTAAAGAGTCGCAAGATGACCGCCCCGTACGGCACCGCCGCCTCGTCCTTGTCCTTGGATTCGAGCGGCTTTTCGCCACGGGGGAATATGTGTGCCGCCATGAGGAACGCCGGTATGCTTGCCACCGCCACGATGATGTAGACCCATGCGTTGCCAAGCATCTGCGCCGCATAGCCGCCAAGCACCGTGCCAAGCGCCGCCGCTGAAGTGTCGGTGCGCTTTATGCCTCCTGCCGCCAACTCGCGGACCTCCCCGGTCTTTGCCCTGCGGGGCAGCGAATAGCTCAGCGTGTAGAGCAGCCCAAAGGGTATGGCCATGAGCAGCTTCGTAAGGCAGTAGAGGCTGTAGCTCTCTTGCCACACTGCGGCGGCGGTACACACGGCAGTCGCCATGACGCCAAGCGCGCCTCGCACGATAAGCTTGCGCAGCGGCACGCGCGAGCCAAGCAGCCCATAGATTCCTTGGCCGAGCGCCAGTCCGATGCCCATCATCATGGCCGGAAGGGCGAGCAGCAGGCCCTTGTCGCCACCGGCCTGCGACTCGAGCAGCGATCGTGCGATGAGCGTGGTCATCACGCCGTCGACGCTCGAGAGGATGGTGACGCAGAACGAAAAGGGCCTCGTGAGCACGGCAAGCGCATCGCGCGCCTGCACTTGTTGGAGATGGTGATACATGAGGAAGCACTCGGCACACGCCCGAATCTCGGCATAGGTGAGGTAGATCACGAGCACCAGCACGAGCAGCGCGATGACGCGCTGAAGCTCTTGTCCCATGATGGAGGACTCGAGCGTCCTCACGCAGCTGCCGATCTCTATGACGGCCGCCGTGCCCTCGCCATCCGCGCTCGGCACCCTTACGAGCCGATACTGCGAGTCGTCGTAGAGCGTGCGGCCGAAGTGCATCTCGGTGCTGGCCTTGTTTGTGTTGAAGATCTCCTCGATGTCGGTGCGGTTCGACCCCGCCGAAACGCTGGAGCCCATGATGTGCTCAGACGCGCTGTCGTACAGGTAAAACACACCCTGGGCGTCCTGGGCATAGATCGCCGCGTAGGCCCCGATCCCGTTGTTTGTGGAGGAGTCGACCAGGTTTCCCACGTACTCGTCCAAGTACAGTATTTGCTTTATCACTCGAAGAAACTCGTCGCCTTGAGAGCGGATCGCGTTGCGATCGAGCCCCTTCTCGACGCCCTGCGCCAGAATCTCGGAGGTGCTCGTGAAGTACTCCGCATAGGCGTTGATCTCGTTTGCACGGGTCTTGAGCAGCGCCTTGTACGTTCCGTAGGTGTTGTATCCAATGGCGAGGCTCATGGCCGCCACCACGGCAACGGAGGCAAACATAGGTCCGATGCCGTCGGTGTTTTCCGTCTCGATAAGATGGCGCATCTTGCGCACAAGCACGATCAGCACGTATATCGCCAGATATGCACGGCAGACCCATACCAGGAAAACGTAGCTGTCGAGAGCGGCTGCGGGGCGGACTTCCTTGAGCCGTTTAAGGTCTTTGCCGTCTAGGTCGCTTATCTCCACGGCATTCCCTTTGGGGTCGCACACGGTGAGTATCCGCCCGTTCACGTGCACGTCTCCAGAACCCTGCGCATCGCGAATCTTGCGAGAGTCACCCGACAGCGTTACGCGGTAGATGGATCCCGACGAGTCGTCACGCGCGTAGACGCTGCGGTCATCGGCGATGTCTATGGAGGTAAACACGCGATCTTTATGCTCTAGCTCGCTGTCTTCGCCCATCAAATCATTTATCATGCCGCGTACGCTCACCGTCGCAAAGACGTCCTGGTGGCTGTTGTAGCCCATGTCAAACACCGACATCCAGTCCATGGCCTTGCGCACGACCTCTGACGAGCCCGTTCGATCCACCTTGAGCACCCGCAAGAGCATGCTGCCTGATGGGTCCGCAGTCTCATCCTCCTGAAACATCGCCACGAGCACGCCGTCGTCTGCCTCGCACAACGATTTGATGGCAGGGCTTTGCTCGTTTACCTCGCCTGAGTCGTACACGATCGCCCTCGATCCGCCATGTGCGTCGTACGCCACAACGCGCTCCCGTATGATGATGTTGCTATCTTTCTCATACTTGACGCCCGCAGCGTACACTTCGCCGTTTGAAACGCACACATCGGTAACCGCCTCTATAGGCGAATTGGGGGATTCGCAATTGATGATGCCCGTAAGATGGTGGCCCTTGTTTAGGATCAACAATCTCCGTGATTCCGTATCGGCAATGATGGTTGTCTCGCCGTTCGAGTCTGCGGTCATAGGATTGTCGAGGGCTATGGGCTGGAAGGGAAAGAGCGGGAGCTTGATGCCAAATGACGCGAGCACAACGAGCGCGGCAAGAATCGCGCCGATGGCAGCGGCGATGTGTAGCGTGCGCGCGTGCTTCATGCTCCCCCTTCCGTCCATCCCTTCATGTTATCATGCCATGCGGACCTTGGACGCAACGATGTCGCGCATGCCAGAAGGGTCTAGCCCCTTCTGGCAGGGCCCGTTTCGTCGGCGGATGGGCGATCGGGCCTGTTGTAGAACGAAGTCACCGTTGCCTGGGCGTGCTCGCTCATCTTCTTTTCGACCCAACGGTCGCGCTCGGCGACGATGGTGAGCATCTCGTCCGCTATTTGCTCAGGACTCGTGGGACGGGCGTTGCGGATGTACGAGGCCAGGCGCAGCATCGCCT
>CACXZL010000073.1 GCA_902772085.1 uncultured Coriobacteriaceae bacterium
GCATCTGGTCTTGCCGTCGGTGACGTATCTCATCTCGAGCCTCATCTTCGGCTTCGGGTCCCCCACGGTGGCGGGCGTGGTGCTGGAGTACTCGGTGCCCATTGGCGCGTCTTCCGTCATGTGGGTGGGTATGTTCTCCGGCGAGATCGCGTTGGGCCTCTCGGCGCTGCTCGTGTCGACCATGCTGTCCCCCTTCACGATACCCGCGACGATGAAGCTGCTGGTGGGGGCCTCCGTGGAGATAGACGCCATGGGTATGATGACAAATATGGCATTCATGGTCGCCCTGCCCGCGCTGCTCGCGACCGTCTTCAACGAGGTGACGCGTGGGTGGGCAAAGAAGACGCTCGTCCCCGTCACGACCCCGTGCTCGAGGCTGCTGCTTCCCCTCATCGTCGCCACGAACGCGACGGGCATCTCGGAGCCCATGCGCCATCTCACGCCCGTACTTGTCGGCATCATGCTCTTGATGCTGCTCTTCGCCATCGGCAGCTTCATGGCCGGAATGCTCGTGGCGCGCCTCTTGAGCCGCGGGGACAGGGCCCGCTTCGTGGCCATCTCGTTTTCCTGCGGCATTCGCAACGTCACGGCTGGCGCGGTGCTCGCCTCTCAGTACTTTGGGCCCGAGGTGATGTATCCGGCCATCATCGCCACGCCCTTCCAGCAGGTGCTCGCAGCGGGCTTTGGCCGCATCATGGAGCGCATGCTCGCGGACGGTTCTTCTTTGGACGATTCCGTGCTATTATAGACGCCATGACTACACAAAAAGACACCTCACTCATCAGGAACTTTTCCATCGTCGCTCACATCGACCATGGGAAGTCCACCATCTCCGACCGCATTCTCGAGCTCACGCACACCGTAGCGGCTCGAGACATGACCAAGCAACTGCTCGACAGCATGGACATCGAGCAGGAACGCGGCATCACCATCAAGTCAAACGCCGTACGCGTGATGTATGAGGCGGATGACGGCAACGAGTACCAGTTCAACCTCATCGACACCCCCGGGCACGTCGACTTCACATACGAGGTGTCGCGCTCGCTCGCCGCGTGCGAGGGCGCAGTCCTCGTCGTCGACGCGACGCAAGGCGTCGAGGCGCAGACCGTCCGTCCGCGGAGCCCGAACGGGTGCGGGAAGAGATCGAGGAGGTCTTGGCCATACCCGCAGACGACGCCGTCTGCGTGAGCGGCAAGACGGGCGAGGGCATCCACGACCTGCTCGAGAGCATCGTCTACCTCGTGCAGCCGCCCTCAGGGGACGGCTCCGCCCCTCCGAAGGCGCTCATTCTCGACTCGTACTTCGACGCCTATCGCGGCGTCGTTGCGACGGTGCGCGTATTCGACGGCTGCGTGAGGCCGGGCATGCGCATGGTGATGATGGCCGCCAACCAGCCGTTCCTCTGCGAGGAGGTCGGCGTGAAACGCCCGCTCGAGGTTCCCTTGGAAGAGCTCTCCGTGGGCGAGGTGGGCTACGTCGTCACGGGGCTCAAGGAGCCCGGCCTCGTGAAGACCGGCGACACGATCACCTTGCAGGAGCGCCCGTGCGCGGAGCCCTGCCCCGGCTACCACGAGGCGAAGCCCATGGTGTTTACCGGCCTCTTTCCCGTGGACAACAAGTACTACGAGAACCTGCGCGACGCGCTCGAGAAGCTCAAGGTGAACGACCCGTCGCTGGTGTGGCAGCCCGAAACGAGCGTCGCTCTGGGCTTCGGATTCCGCGTTGGGTTCCTTGGCCTGCTGCACATGGAGGTCGTGAAGGAGCGCCTCGAGCGGGAGTTCGACTTGGACCTCATCGCCACCAGCCCCTCGGTGGACTACCACGTCTACAAGACCGACGGGGAGATGATCGAGGTCACGAGTCCCCAGGACCTTCCCAAGCCCGAGCGGATCGAGCACATCGAGGAGCCGTACCTCAAAGCCACCGTCATCGTGCCGCCGGACTTCGTCGGTGCTGTCATGCAGCTCCTCATCGACCATCGCGGCATCTCCACCGACATGGTGTATCTGTCTGAGAAGAGCGTCGAGATGCACTTCGACATCCCGCTCGCCGAGCTCATCCTGGACTTCTTCGACCAGCTCAAGAGCCGCACCAAGGGATACGCCTCCCTTGACTACGAATTCGACGACTATCGCGTGTCCGACCTCGTAAAGCTCGACATCCTGCTCGCGGGCGAGGAGGTGGACGCGCTGAGCTTCATCGTGCACAAGGACAAGGCCTATGAGCTCGGGCGTGGTCTGTGCGACAAGCTCAAGGGCATCATCCCGCGCCAGCAGTTCGAGGTGCCCATCCAGGGCGCCATCGGCAACAAGATCATCAGCCGCTCCACGGTGAAGGCGCACCGCAAGGACGTGCTGGCGAAGTGCTATGGTGGCGATATCAGCCGCAAGCGCAAGCTGCTGGAGAAGCAGAAGGAAGGCAAGAAGCGCATGAAATCCATCGGACGCGTGGACGTACCGCAGGAGGCCTTCCTCGCCGTCCTCAAGGTGGACGATGAGTGAGGACATGCTGGGTAGAGCTCATGCCGCCTCCTCCGACGGGGGTTGCGTCGGTCAGCTCAGCGCTCGCTGCGCTCGCTCGCTGCGCGAAGTCGCTGACCTCGGCGCAGCCCCCGTCGGCGGAGGCGGCATGAGCTCTTCCGAGATGACTTCCGAGATGACGACGCAGGGCACGCCGGGGACGGGCGAGGCTCCTGCGGCGGCGTGCCGGCCGCGAGGAACCCTCGAAGAAACGGAGTTCGCTGCGCGAAATCGCTGCGTGAAATCGCCGACCACGACTCGGCAGCCCGACGAGGGGCACCGGCCGGCTTCCGGCCAAGATGCCGACGCGGGACGCCTTGGACGGCGAGGCTCCTGCGGCGGCGTGATGGCCGCGAGGAGCCTGGAGAGAAGTGGCGCTCGCTCGCTGCGCGAAGTCGCTGACCTCGGCGCAGCCCCCGTCGGCGGAGGCGGCATGAGCTCTTCCGAGATGACGACGCAGGGCACGCCGGGGACGGGCGAGGCTCCTTTACGCCTTCGGAGATATTGGAGCGATACGCGCCGGCGATGGGGATCGGCGCTTCGATAAGCTGCTTTCCGCGTGGTTCTGGGCTGAGAGAGAGGCTGGAGAAGGGGCCTTTGTTAATGGCACCAATGGCGGGAGTGAGCGATGCGGCGTACCGGATGATGATGCGGGCGGGTGGCGCAGCTCTTGCCTACAGCGAGATGGTGAGCGTGGCGGGGCTTCACTATGCGAGCCAGAAGACGTGGGACCTGGTGTTGCCCAAGGACCCGGAGCCGGATATCGCGGTGCAGCTGTTTGGTGCCGAGCCCGAGCAATTCAGGGAGGCCGCGGCGGTGGTGAGCGAGCGGCTCGGCGAGAAGCTGGCCCTTATCGACATAAACATGGCCTGTCCCGTGCCCAAGGTCACGAAGGGCGGTGCAGGATCGGCCCTTCTTGACGAGCCTGTCCGGGCGGGCGACATCGTGAAGGCGTGCCTTTCTGAAAGCGCGGTGCCGGTGACGGTGAAGATACGCCGAGGACGTCGGATGGGCGAGGAGGTCGCCCCCGAGTTCGCCCGCGCCATGGAGGCGGCGGGAGCTGCGGCGGTCGCGGTGCATGGCAGGTATGCGCAGCAGATGTATCACGGCGAGGCGGACTGGTCTGCCGTCAAGCGCGTGGTGGAGGCGCTGAGCGTTCCCGTCATCGGGTCGGGTGACATCCTCTCGCATGATGCCGCACAGGAAATGCGCGCGCTCACGGGATGTGCGGCCGTCATGGTGGCACGGGGAAGCTATGGCAACCCGTGGGTGTTTGCGGGGACGACCCCTACCGCGGCTCAGAGAATCTCGGCCTTTGCGTGCCACGTGCAGCTGCTCGAGGCCACGCATGCCCACATGGCGCGGGCGAGAAGCCTCGCCGGATGGTATTTCAAGGGAATGCCTCATGCCGCCGTGTGGCGCAATCGCGCGATGGGTTGCAGCTCGACGCAGGACTACCTCGACATGGCGCGCGAGCTGATGGAACTGGGCGAGCGCGCATGAGCTCTGTGGGTGCGCTTTACCTGCATGTTCCTTTCTGCGCACGCAAATGCGCCTATTGTGACTTTTTCAGCGCCCAGACAAGGCCAGACGATCCCAAATTGGATGAGTTTGTTGGGCGGCAGCTCGCCCTCGTGCGCCGCTTCTCTGAAACGGGATTGCTCTCCGATTGCGTCACGGCCTATGTAGGGGGAGGGACCCCCACGCTCTTGGGCGCCTCGCGGTTGGCTCGGCTCGTGGAGGGCATACGCGAGGCATGCCCGCATCTGGAGGAATTGAGTTGCGAGGCAAACCCCGACTCGCTCACGGACGAGGTCATCGATGCGGCCGTCGGGTCTGGCGTCACGAGGCTTTCCGTGGGTGTGCAGTCTCTCGAAGACGTGGAGCTCGAGCGACTGGGCAGGTTGCACACCGCTGCGCAGGCGAAGGAACGGGTGGGAGCGGCTGTGGCATCAGGTCTGGACGTGTCTGTCGATCTGATGTGTGCGATTCCATCGCAGACGACTCGGTCGTGGGACCGTACGCTTCGTGACGTGGTCTCGCTCGGCGTCGGGCACGTGAGCGTGTATCCGCTCTCCATAGAGGAGGGCACGCCGTTGGGGCGTGCGTATGTGGACCCGGCTTGGAACGACGAAGACGTTCAGGCGGAGCGGATGGAGCGAGCCGCAGCCGTTTTGGAGTCTGAGGGGTATAGTCGCTACGAGGTGGCGAGCTATGCCAAGCCCGGAAGACAATGCATGCACAACCAGGCGTACTGGACTGGTGTGCCCTATCTTGGCGTAGGTCGCGGGGCGGCAAGCATGCTCGACGGTAATTTGTACGATACGGTGCGTGAAGTGTACGGATGGCTTCCCATGCGTCCGCGGGATTGTGCGAGGGCGCGCTTCTCGACGCTCGATCGTGAAGTGGAGTTCTTGAGCGAACGAGAGGCGTGGGCGGAGGACCTCATGCTGGGCATGCGCCTCACGCGCGGGGTAAAGGTCGCCGAGGTGCCGCCCGCCACCGTGAGTGAGCTTCTCGGTCGCGGTCTCGTGAAGCTCGAAGAAGACCGTATGGCGCCGACGCATGACGGCTGGCTCCTCGGAAACGAGCTCTACGGCATTCTGTGGGATCTGGCCGGGTGACGCTCGTAGATTGGTCGCCGTCCCGTCCCTCAGAAGTCAGCGCCGGAACCGGCCCCTGCGCGGGTGGATGGGTCTGTAAAGATCGCCCAGGTCGGTGTCGGCGACCACCGTGGTGCCGTGGCCGTGGCTGCATGAAAACGCTTGCTATAGAATATGATGTAACCGTTATGACAAAGTGGTAACGAGTTGTGTTCTCTCAGCTAAAAGCCCAGTTAGTGTTCCTTAAGTGGCTTAATCGTTACCACTCTATAAAATACAATGTGGTAACGATTTCATTCCTGAAAGCCGGCTAAGTGGGTATTTAGCTGCCAGCACACGACTCGTTACCACTTCTAGGGCGTCCACATAAAATCTTTTGGTACTCTTCGCCCGGGATCGCAGTCGGGCTTGCGACAAGAGGGGAATGGCCCGATCGCCAGGGGCCTTACCCCAAACGCCCGTCCCGAAAGAAGCGTCAAAATCCTCTCTTGCAGAAAGCTGGTAATTTGCTTGCGCCACGCGCTGTCTATCTGCATCAATCTGATAAGCCTAGCCTGGAGCGCCAAAACTGGTATGCATGCTTCCAAAAACCATCGATATTGTTAAATTGCTATGACAAGAAGTGCCCGGCATGCTATCGTGGCTTCTTTGCTCGTGACAATTTGGAATACTTTGAATTGAATGCACCTTTATTGGGTAATATAAAATTCGTGTGTATGTATGTTTTGCCCTATATGCTAGAAAGTGGAGCACGTCTATGCCCTCAATGAATGAGAAAGATTACTACTCCATTCTGGAGGTGGATGAAAAGGCCACCACGGACGAGATTCGCCGCGCCTTCCAAAAGAAGGCCCGCAAGCTCCATCCAGATGTAAACAAGGAACCTGACGCAGAAGAGCGCTTCAAGGAAGTCAGCGAGGCGTATGCGGTACTCTCTGACGAAGAGAAGCGCAATCGCTACGATGCCATGCGTTCTGGCGTTCCGTTTTCCAGCGGCGGATATCCCGGTGGCGCTCCTGGCGGATACGGCTATGGGGAAGATGGGTTCCCGTTTGGCAGGGCATGGACGGGGAGGACGACGAAGTCGCGTTCGTATAGGCCCCGTGCGGGCGCGGACATCTCGTACCAGGTGGAGTTGGACGCCGAGACGGCTGCGAAAGGCACCAAGCGCGGCGTGACCTATCAGCGCTTCAAGGCGTGCGATGTGTGCCATGGCCAAGGCTCGGTGGAGCACAGCGAGCCGTCGACGTGCCCCACGTGTGGCGGCGCCGGCAGGATTCGGGTGGACCTTGGCGGAATGGGCTTGTTTGGCATCGGGTACTTGGAGGTCACCTGTCCCGAATGCGAGGGGGCCGGCAAGGTGGTGGCGGATCCCTGCTCGTCGTGCGGCGGATCCGGACGAGTGATCACGGCTACCGAGATCGTGATAGACATACCGGCAAACTCGCATGACGGAGACGAGGTGCGCGTATCCGGCATGGGCAATGCGGGCACGAACGGTCGCGAGGCGGGAGACTTCGTGTGCGAGGTGGTCGTGCTCGAGGAGAGGCTGTCTCCGAAGCAGGCCACCGGGTTTCGCACCATCGGCTTTGCGCTGCCCTTCGTGATCATCGGCTTTCTCCAGCAGGGCCTCATGGTCATGGGCATCATAGGCGCGGTGCTGGTGGCCGTCGGAATCGTCACCGTAGTGAAAGAAGGCCTGCGTTCAAACGCTCGCTGGTGGCGGGAGGCTGGAACGACCGTGCTCAACGGTGCGGGCACGGGCATCATCATAGCGCTGCTCCTGATGTTTAGCGGACCGTTCTTGGCGTTCATAGCACCGCTCGTCGTGTTTATTCTGCTGTTTGCCATTCTTACGCGGCGGGCGAACTGAGCCCGCATAGGTTGCGTATTGTTTCGGAGGTTGTGGAGCGTTGGAATCAAAGAGGGACTATTACGAGGTGCTCGGCGTCAGTCGTGATGCGGATCAGCGCACGATAAAGCGTGCGTTTCTTAAGCTTGCGCGCACACTGCACCCTGACGTAAACAAAGAACCGGACGCGGAGGTGCGCTTCAAGGAGGTCAACGAGGCGTACTCGGTCCTGTCGGACGAGCGGAAGAGGGCGAACTACGACCAGTTTGGCAATCCTGACGGCCCGGCCGGCTTTGGGTCCGAGTATGTGGATATGTCGGACATCTTTGGGGGCGGGTTCGGCGGCATGGGCGACATTTTCGACTCGTTCTTCGGCGGTGGTGGCGGTGCTGCCCGAGCGGCGCGTACGCAAGGTCGCGACATGGGCATCTCCTTGCGCATCACGCTCAAGGAGGCGGCGTCCGGTTGCGTCAAGACCATCGCCTACGACCGATTGGCTCCGTGCGAGGACTGCGGTGGTACCGGCGTGGCCGAGGGAGGCCAAGAGAAGACCTGCGATCGCTGCCATGGCTCCGGTCGCGTGGTGGAGGTGCAGCGCACTATCTTCGGGCAGATGCAGAGCCAGACCACCTGTCCCGTCTGCCATGGCACCGGTCGGGTGGTCGACAAGCCGTGCGACACCTGCCAGGGAGAGGGGCGCACCCCTTCGCACGAGACGGTGAAGGTAAACATCCCCGCGGGCGTGCACTCCGGGCAGTCCTTGCGTGTGGAAGGGCGAGGCGAAGCCGGCGTGCGTGGCGATACCACGGGAGACTTGGTCGTGACCGTGCAGGTGCAGGAGGACGAGCGATTCGAGCGCCATGGGGACGATCTGTACATGATGGCCCAGATCGACTCGCTTGACGCCATCTTGGGCACGACGCTGCATGTGGACGGCTTGTTGGACGGCGACGACGTACGCGTCGACGTTCCGCGCGGATGCCAGTATGGCCAGCAGGTCGAGGTCAAGGGCATGGGCATGCCACGTCTCGGATCGAAGGTGCGCGGCAATCTGGTGGTGGTGCTCCACATCAACACGACGGTTGATCTGACGCGTGACGAGCTCGAGATGCTGAGGCACATCCAGGTGCAGCGAAGCCAGCGCGTCACTGCGAAGCAGGACGTTCCCTCTGAGGACGGGCAAGCTGCCGGAAGCTCGCAGAAGACGCGACAGAAGCCCAAGCGCAAAGGGCCATTCAGGAGCAAGAAGAAGTGAGCCAGTCGCCCCTCGCTCGCGTGGCGATCGTAAACCTCGGATGTCGCGTAAATCGCGTGGAGAGCGACCTCATAGCAAACAAACTCCAAGCCTGCGGTTGCGCCATCTGCCCGCGAGAGGAAGCGGACGCCATCGTCGTCAATACGTGTGCGGTGACCGGCGAGGCGCAGACGAAGACGCGCAAGGCGGTGCGCAGCGCTGCCAGCCTGGCTCAGGCGCCTGTGGTCGTGGCAACGGGATGCGTCGCAAACCTCTTTGCGGACGAGCTCGAGGCGGCAGCTCTTGGCCTGATCGTGGAGCCGCGCAAGGAGCGGGTGGCTGCTCGCGTGCTTGAGGCGTTGGGCATCGGAGAGGACTACGTCGACGACCGGGGGATTCTGGCGGTGTCGCCTACGCCCACCGGTCGCACGAGGCCAGGGATAAAGATCCAGGATGGCTGTGACAATCGCTGCACCTTCTGCATCGTATGGAAGGCCCGCGGCGCATCGCGCTCCATCGCTTCTGCTCGGATCGTCGATGCCGTGCACGAAGCGTGCGCGCGCAATGCGCGTGAGGTGGTGCTGACGGGGATAAACCTCGGCTGCTATCAAGCGCCCGAGGGCGATACCTTGGGCGTAGGCGCCGGACTCCCCGCGCTGCTTTGCCACTTGCTCGAGAATACTGAGGTAGAGCGCATACGGCTTTCGTCGATCGAGCCGCCCGACGTCACTGAGGAGCTGCTCGACGTGATGGCGTCGTCCTCTGGCCGCGTGGCTCCTTTCCTGCATATATGCCTTCAGTCTGGATGCGACGCCACGCTGAGGCGGATGGGTCGAGTCTATACGGCTGATGAGTTCGAGAAGCGGGTGCAGAGCGCACGGCGGCACATGCCGCGCATCGCCTTGGGCACGGACGTGATCGTCGGGTTTCCTGGGGAGACCGAGGCGGAGTTCGAGGAGTCGATCGCCTTTTGCAAGCGCATGCAGTTTGCACGGATGCACGTGTTTCGTTATTCCAAGCGGCCGGGCACGCCGGCTGCGCGTGCGTCGCACCAGGTTTCTCCAGCCGCAAGCGCCACGCGCAGCGCGCGGATGCGGAGCCTCGCGCACGACATGCGCATGCGGCAGATGCAGGCGTTCGTAGGACTCGAAGAGGACGTGCTGGTGCAGGAGCCGGGCGCCGCGGTGAGCGGTGGGCTCTTCGACGTCGTGGTGGACCATTCCTGCAGCGTGGGCGAGTTCGTGCGCGTGCGATTTGACCGGATCGAGGGCGACCGGCTCGTCGGCGTGAGGACAACTGCCTCGTTGGCGTAAGAGCGATCGTCCGAAGGCGTTGTTGCGCCGGGATCGGCGATGCGCGGCGAGAGGCTGGATTTTTTAGTCCCACTCGCTTCGAAAAACGCGCTTGGGTTTGAAATTTCGGGCTCCGAAAACACGGGTCCTTATTCGCGGTCTTCCTACCTGCGCAAACGGAGGGTGTCATACCGTCTCTATGGGAAAACCTGCCTCGGATTTCAAACCCGAAGCTCGTTTTCGAAGTGAGTGGGGACAAAAAATCCAGCCTCAGTGGGTGTGGCCCTTGCCATACGGCAGGACGTACGCACGAAAGCGGTGAAGCTCAGCGAAAATGTCCGCCCGGTACGCTTTCCGTCCGAGAACGTTCCCTGCCGTGCGCACTTTAGGAACGGCGTCTGTCAAGTGTGAATGCTTCTCGTTTCTGAGGTGTCCCCGGCGCGGGGTCTCCCGTGCCGGAATGTGCTCGCGGCGGGGGTGTTTTTTGCCGATTACACTTTCCGTCCCAAACGGGTCCCTGCCGCGTGCACTCTGGGCGCCAGCCGCCCGCCTTGCCCGCTCTTCGTTCGAGAACGTTCCCTACCGCGCGCACTCTCGTCGCCGCGCGCGACCGCCTTGTACGCTTTCCGGCACGTAACGGTCCCTACCGCGCGCACTCTCGTCGCGTCCCCTTCCGCCGTGTACACTTCTCGTCCGAAACCGGTCCCTACCGCGCGCACTCTCGTCGCAGTGCCCGTCCCCGTGTACACTTTCCGGCACGCAACGACCCCTACCGCGCGCACATTTTGGCATCCCCGGCCAAGACGGCGCACACCGTGCGCGCTTTCCGTTCC
>CACXZL010000074.1 GCA_902772085.1 uncultured Coriobacteriaceae bacterium
TTGTCCAGACGGCCGTCGGCAAACGATCCCACCGAGGTGTCGGCCATCTTGATCATGATGCTCATGATGTTGCTCGAGGGCATGCGCCAGGATTTGTTGAAGTAGAAGCTGAGCCAGTCGAAGTAAGGCGAGAGGATGTAGTCCTCCTGCTGCGAGACGAAGGGCATGGGAAGCTGGCGGTCCAGACCCGCGCCCTTCCAAGGGGCGGCGATGCAGAGCACCGGATCCACGAAGAGCGTGGGAGATGCGGGGATGCCGGAGGCCTCCAGTATCTGGGGCGTACCCAGCCCACCTGCGGCAAGCACCACGAGGTCGGCGTCGAGGCGCCGGGTCAGCAATCCCTGGCGAACGGTCACGCCCGTTGTGCGTCCGTTCTCTATAACGACGTCGTGAACCCGCGCGCTGTCCATCAACTCGATGCCCGCTACGTCCTGAACGAGTTTGTCTGCCGTCCACTTCGCGCCGAAACGGCAACCGAGGACGCAGTTGCCGCATGCCACGCAGCGCTCGGGATCCTCCATGAACTTCGGCGTGACCTCGGGGTCGAGGCCAAGCTCCTCGAACGTGGCAAACAAGCGCTCGGTGAGCTCGGACCACCTCGCCCGATGTCCTGTCGTCATCGGAACCTCGTGCTCCAGCTCGGAGAACTCCTCGTCGTGGTCTATGCCGATGCGTGCGAGATAGCGGTCGTAGCGCAGGGCGTTTCCCGTAGCGAGCGTGGTGGTGCCGCCGATGGCGCGTCCCCTCACATGGACCATGTCGTCCTGGGCGGTGTCGATGCGCATGGGAGGGAAGAGCGCCTCGATGAGGTGCGCGTCAAAGAAGAGCCCCGCCTGGCGGGCCGGCTCGAACGCGCGCATGTCTAGGGAGAAGGGCTTGAAGGCGCGCCCCGCCTCCACCAGCGTGACCTCGAATCCCCGTAGCGCAAGCTCGCGCGCCGCCATGCAGCCGCCTGCGCCGCTGCCCACTACGACCGCGTGCTTTGATGGCTTGTTCACGATGTCTCCTTTCTGTGTTTCGTACACGTGCTGTATGGGCACAAGGCGGGATGGCCTCTCGCGTGCCTATGGATGTGGGGAGGGACCCATGCTTACGGCGTGCCCTGAAATCGTGCCATGCAATGCGGCGCCCCTTCGGTCAGCCTGCAGGAAAACGCGAGGTCCGCGTGCTCACGTCCGAGCAGCCCTCGCAAGAAGCCCTTGTCAAACGCCGACATGAACCAGCAGTCAGCCGGCGTGTATCGTCCGGCAAAGAAACAAGGGCAGAAGCGCAGCCCGTCTTCGCCCGACTTTTCCAGACCGATGCCGATGCCCCTATAGAAGTACCGCGCCGACGCGAAGGCGCATGCACGGGGGAGCGGGACGAACAAGCGCACCGTGCGGCCGAGACGCAGCGCCTCGGCGCCAAGCCGTGGTCGCAGCACCTCGGCCAGGCGCTTGTCTGCGAGCGCCATCTCCATGCAGGCGGCCGTGAACTCGCGGTACGTCCCGAGTGCGTCGTCTGCTGAAAGGCCACGCAACGACGGGACTTCCACGCCAAACGCCTTGCCGAATGCCCGCATGAGCACCATCGTCTCGAGTCTGCGGAACGCCGCGGGAGGTCTCATGCCGCTCCTCCGTGGAGCACGCCTTTCGTGTCGCCGTCGCATACCTCGTCCCAGCCTTCGTACAGACCGCGAACAAGATCCGCGCGCTTCTTTGCCACCTCGTTGCGACGTGCCTTGAGGTTTAGCGTCAGCTCGCCGGTGGCCACCGAAAGCGGCGCGGCGCACACGATCCAGCGCTTCACCTGCTCGGGATGGGACAGTGCGTCGTTGACGTCGCGCACTGCCGCGTCGAGCGCCTGGAAGTCGAAGGCCGCCTCGCTTTGGGTCGCCGCCTCAGCGAGCTCGTCCTCGAGCCAGAGGAGGGCCGTCGTGAAGGGACGCCCGTCGGCGACCACCATGGCCTCGCTCACGCCTTGGATGCCCTTGAGCAAGACCTCGATCTTTTGCGGGGCGATGTTTTTGCCGTAGGAGGTGACGAGGATTTCCTTTTGGCGCCCGTTGAGCTCAAGGCTGTGCGAGGGCGACCACGTTCCCAAGTCGCCGGTGCAGAACCAGCCGTCCTTGTCTACGGCGGGCTCGCTGATGCCGTCGTAGCATCGCGTCACCTGAGGGCCGCGCACGTACACGAGGCCTTTCTCGTCCAGGCGTACTTCCGTGCTCGGCAGGAGCTGACCAACGCTGCCGAGCTCGTTCTTTCCCAAGGGTGAGAGCGTGATGAGCGGGGCCTCGGTGACGCCGAAGGCGTTGTGGATCTCTATGCCGAGGCTGCGGAACGACTCGAGTAGGTCGATGCTGATGGGGGCGGAGCCCACGATGAGCTGTCGGCAACGGTCGAGGCCTGCACGTCGCAGCATCGCGTGACGCAGGGGAGGGGCGAGCAGGCGCTTGAACGCGCCGTCAGGCAGACCGATCCAGAACCGACCGGCGCCGGTGGAGCTGAACTGGTTCCATACCTTCTCGTAGAATCGCGGTACCGAGAAGAAGATGCTGGGACGTACCTTGGGGAGCGCCTCGGCGAGGCTGGAGAAGTCGTTGAGGTAGTACATCTCCATGTTTGTGAGGATGTAGTAGGGCGCGTAGGCTACGAGGATGCCCTCTACCACGTGGCTCATGGGGAGAAACGAAAGATAGCGCAGCTTGGGCGCTGTGCGCGTCTTCCAATCCAGGATCGCCGGCATGACCTCGCCCATCCAGCGGATCTGCTGCTGGGTGAAGACGACCCCCTTGGGCGTGCCCGTCGTGCCCGACGTGTAGCGGATGGTGGCCGTCTGGTCGGGGGAGACGTAGGGCAGGTCTCCGCGTGCGAGCGTTGACTCCGCGTCGTTCTCGTGTGCGAGCGCGAGGAAGCTCTCCCAGCTTCGTATCCCTTCGCGCAGGTCGTCGCGGCTGCTCATCGAAATAAGGTCTGCGCCCAACCGTTCGAGGTCGAGGCCGTCCAGCATGCGGTCGGTTCCCGCAAAGAGCACCTTGGCGCCGCTGGCCTCCACCAGTGCGTAAACGTCCCGCTCGGCCGAGGTGTAGTAGATGGGGACGTTGATTGCGCCCACCAGCCCGAGGGCCGCATCGAGCGAGAAGTACCGCACCTCGTTTATGCCGATCGTGGCGACGCGGGTCCCTGACGTTACGCCGTAGGCCAGAAGCGCGTCTGCAATCTGCAAGATGTCTTTGCGCACCTCCTTGCCGTCGCGTTTGTGGACACCCTCACGGTCTACATCGTAGTAGGTGACGTGCGTGGACGCGCCAGGGCGTAGGCGCATGAGAATCTGCTGGGACACCGTCCGGTCGGTGTAGTTCAGAAAGCCGCGTCGCGTCGCGTAGGCAAGCAGGTTGGGGACGTATTCGTGCCAGTCTGGGAACGCCTCGGGCAGGAGCGTCCGCGCATGGTCCACGTCGTAGGTGCGGTTCTCGAAGAAATACGGTGCCAGGGCGAGCATGTTGCGCAGGGCGCTGCGACGCTTCGGACGCGCGTCGCGACGCAGGTTTCGCATGCGCCCGAGCATCTCAAACCCGGCGATGGGGACGTAGAGGGGCTTCGGCAGGTCGATGTCCAGATTCTCCTTCGCCCATGTCCGCGCGGCGTCCACGATCTCCGCTACCGTGGGAAGCTCGTTCCGTCTTCCCACGGCATGTACCACGTAGCATGGGGGAAGGTTCTCCGCCAAGGCGACGCGACACGTGAGCCTCGCGACGTAGTCGACGGGAACCAAGTTTAACCGCAGGTCGGGTGGGACGGGGATGACGCGGAGCTTGCCAAGGAGATAGCGCTTGAGGGGATAGTACACCGTGTTGAAGGAGGCGATGAACCCGGTGCGCGAGTCACCTACGATCTGCGATGGTCGCACGATGACGGAGGGAACGTCTTCATAGGTGCTCACCAGAAGCTCGCCCTCGTGCTTGCTTTGCTCGTAGAGGCTGTTGTACTGTGCATCGCCAAAGAGTCGTTCTGGTATGTGTCCTCGAGCGCTGCCTGCCACGTAGGCCGTGGAAATGTGCACGTAGCGGCTTACGTGGGCGTGTCGGGCGAAGTCGAGGACGGTCTGGGTTCCACGCACGTTCACGTTCCAGAAACGCTCGGCGGTTTGGTTCACGCCCACCTCGGCAGCAGTATGGATGACTACGTCGATGGTGCGGGCGAGCTCTTCGTAAGAGGTTGTCTCCATGCCGAGCTGTGCCTGCTCTATGTCACCTGCCACGGGTATCACGCGATCGGGCAGTACGTCGCACAAGGTGGGGTTCTCATACCAAAGGGCTTCGAGCCGGTGGGTGGCCGTGCGTGTGCGTGTCTCGCGTACCAGGGCGTACACCGTCGCATCCGTGGTGGATGCGAGCTCTTGTATGATGGCAGTGCCGAGGAATCCCGTTGCTCCCGTTACCAGAATCGCATGCCTCATGTATCACATCACCGTCGCTTTGCGCTGAAATATAATAGATGACTATACAATAGCGCACAATGTAATAAAAGAAAAGCCTGAGGCGTCAACGCAGGACGCACGCACGAAAGCGGGTTGCCTTTCACGGATCGGCCACCAGACCTCTGTCGCTTTTGTGTTTGGCGAGGGGGCTCCTGCCGGAATCTCGCTCGCCAAACGAGATTCCAACAGATTGCAGACCCGGCGCACTGGCGATTCCGTGAAAACAAAAGCGGTGGCGCAAACGAAAGGGATGCCGTGAACACTTTCCGTCGCGGAACGGTCCCTACCGCGTACACAACAAGGCCAAGAAGGGCGCGCGGTGCGGGGCCTGGTGGGCGGGGTCTTACGTAGGCCAGACGCGCGGGTCTTACGTAGGTCTGGCGCGGGCCTGACGCGAGCCTGACACGGGGGCGGGCCTCCGACTGCCAACATCCCCGCACGCCGCTTCGTGCGTACGTCCTGGCACGCGCTATACTGTTGTAAGAATAGACCCAAAGGATGCCGAGATTGTATGGGACGATTCATTTGGCTGGAGGACTGGCGGAGCCATGGGCATGGGCGTGCAGCGAAGGACCTTTAACTTTAGCGCGGAGGACATCGACAGCTTTTCCGAGTGGCTCGGAAATATGTGCGAGGAGGCAGGGGTCGAGCGACAGAGCCGTATGCGTGTGCGTCTGTTGATGGAAGACATCCTCATATGCATGCGCTCCCATTTCGACGCCAGCGAAGTCTTTCAGGTAACTTTTGATGCGCGACTTCGCTACGTGCGTCATCCCAAGCTCACCATCGAGGTGGATGGCCATCCATTCAATCCCTTGGGCACCGCAGACCAGGAAATGGGAGACTGGGATAGCACTCTGCGCATAGCCGTGGGCCTGAATCCCCAGTATAGCTATGACGGCACGCGAAACGTTCTGAACCTCAGAATACCAAGCACGGGGATGAGCGCGGTGTTTTGGATTTTGTTTGCCATTGCCGTCGGCGTGATCGTGGGTGTCCTTGGTGACTTCCTTATGCCATTTCACATGCAGAACGCCATCACTGAGGTGTTGTTTAAACCTACCTACGACATGTGGCTGAGGCTCCTCAATGCGATATCGGGACCCGTCATATTCCTCACCGTCATCACGACCATGCTCAACACCTTGGGAATCACGCGCCGCGGTGGAAACAGCGTGCTCGTCATCGTACGCTATTTCGTCTTGAGCATTGCAAGTGTGTTTAATGCCGCGCTTATCAGCATGCCGTTTCACTTCCTGAAGTTCCGAAACATATCGGTCGACAGGAGCCTTCTGTCGAAGCTTTACGATAGCGTGCTGAAGATAGTGCCCCACAACATCTTCGAGCCGTTCATCGAGTCAAACACTTCCCAGCTGCTCTTTCTCGCGTTTGTTCTTGGCTATGTGCTCATCAAGCTCGGAGAGAAGACGAAGCGGCTCAACGGCATCATACGAGATTCAAACATCGTGGGCTTACGACTTGCGGGATGGATGAGCAGACTGGTCCCTTTGTTTGCGGGCGTGTTCATATGCATGGGGATCTGGCAGCGCGATTCGGACGTCACCTTCGAGATCTATAGACCGCTTGCGCTTGCACTTTTGATATCGGCCGGAGTGCTCATCATAATGGCGCTCTATACTTCTTGGCGCATGAGGACGTCTCCGCTCACCTTGGCGAGGAAGCTCTGGCCCACGTTTCGCGTCGCCTTGAAGACGGGGTCTCTCGATGATTCGTACGGCGAGGCGATGACCTGTTGCACGCGCTATATGGGCATCGAACAAGAATACGCAAACGAAACCCTTCCACAAGGTCTGGTCCTCTACATGCCCATAAGCGCCATCGGGACTATCGTTTACACGATGTACGCAGCCCAGGTCAATTCCGTTCGCGCTGATGCGGTGTGGTACGTCACGGCCATCGTGATGGCGGTGGTTTTGTTTGTGGCCACCCCTCCGGTGCCGGGTGCAAACCTGCTCGCCTACGTCGTGCTCTTCACCTCGCTCGGCATACCCGAGGACGCGTTGCTCGACGCCATGACGTTCGACATCGTGTTTGGCATTTTTGCAGGTGCGGCAAACCAGGCCATGCTGCAGCTGGAGATGGTCTACCAAGCTGCTCGATTTGGCCTCATAGACATAGGGCGTCTCAGACAGCCCATGGCCTAGGGAATCCTGCTGGCGGGCAGGCGAGCGGTACTGCCGGCTGGCGCGGACGGCAAACAAGGGCGCTGATGGCAGGATGCGATCCCTCGTAAAGGTAGCCCATCACATGTCGAGATATGCCTTCAGCTCGTCGAGATGCTCCATGCAGTCATAGCAGCCCAGCCAGTACAGGTCACCCAGCTTCTCCACGTCCCCTTCGAGCTTGCCTATGGTCACGGGTTCCGACGGGGCGATGCGATACAGCCTGCCCTCGACATGCAGTCTCTCGATCTCGTCGCACTGGTCGTTGTAGAGGGCGTCGACTTCGGAGAGCGCCTCGAGGAGGCGCGGGTAGTCTCGGTAGATGCGAAACGCCGGATTGAGCTCCTTCAACGGCTTGCGATACGCGATGTCCTGCGTGCGAATCACGACGATCTTCTCGAAGCCTTGCTCGATGGCCCATTTGTAGGGAATCTTGCACGAACAAGCGCCATCGTAGTAGGGCACGCCATCCACGTATGCCATCGGTGCGATGAGGGGCATCGTGGCCGATGCGCGGGCGGCAGTCACGACGTCCGTCCGCGCATCCTTCTCGAAATAGGTGGGCTCGCCCGTAAGGCAGTTTGTGGCGACGGCGACGAAGCGCTGCTCGGGACGCATGAATCGCTCGATGTCGAAGGGCTCGAGGATGCCACGGTCCTCGGTAAGGAAGCTGACGTCCAGGAGGCTGTGGCTGTGCAGCATGGCCTGCGTGCCGATGTAGC
>CACXZL010000075.1 GCA_902772085.1 uncultured Coriobacteriaceae bacterium
TGAGGGTGTGGGTGCCCGCCTCGAGCGGGTGCGCGAGCTCGACGTATTGGAGATACTCTCCCGGGGCTATTGCGCCAGACTCAAAGAGGACGTCGTCCTCGCGCCCGGTCTCCCAGACGCGGACCTTCTGGTCGCAGTGGTTCACCTCGACGTTCTCCACGCGCAGCTCGCACGAGGTGGATCCCTCCGCCATGACGACGCGGCTGGCGACCGATATCTCCATCGAGTGCCAGGCGACGTCGGCGTCCAGGTCGGCCTGTATCTCCTCTGTGGTCTTGCCCTCGTAGTGGCCCTTACGGGCGCTGGGGTCTCCCCACGGGTTTAGGGCAAGGACCGCCGCCACCGCCAGGACGACGATGGCCGCGGCGACGAGCGGGAGTCTGTTCCTGCGGACGAGCACGACGAGGATGTCCACGTCGGTGTTCTCGTGGCCGGGTAGGCGTATGCCTACGCGGACGCATGCGATCTTCTGGTCTTGGCGCAACTGTTTGGTGAGCGGAATGGCGATGGCGTGCCTGCCGTCGTCGGTGGCGACGGGCACAAGCGTCGCGTCCTCGTCGAGGCTTCCCGCCTCGTAGAGCACGGCGAGCATGTCCTGTGACCTTCCGGGCCTGAGCCCCACCTCCGAGACGTCGAGGGGAATCGTTGCCTGAAGCTTCCCCTCTTTGTCGATCCCGACGGGACCTGTGCGGGCACCTTTTGCCCTGTGTGCGATGCGGACGGCTTTGGCGATGCTGACGCCATGGGTCATGGGCGAACCCCCTCTACTCGTGTCCCCTTCGTCGCGTCGCGGTGGAGATTCCGCGACGGACCGGCTGTGGGAGGCCGGCCACTGCTGTCATTCAAGCAGGTCTTTGCGGTGCTTGCAAGTGGGCGTGGGCGCACGTGCCCGTCGCTCCTCGTGAGCCGTAGAATCACATCGGTTATCGGTGAGCGGTAGCTGGAGCGAGGCTGGGGGATGTGTCTCAGAAGACTTCGAGGGTCCCTCTCGACAGGAGAATCATTTGAGAGCGGCCGTCGATCCTCTCGATGCTCCTGCCCGTTACGTGTCCATGATCATTGACATAGGTCATGCTCATCTCTACGTCCTTGGCCAAGAGTTGCGAGATCGAGTGCAAGGCGGCGACGAATTCTTCACTCTTGGCGGTGACGGTGCCCGCTTCGTCATCAATCGAGATCCGGTCGTCGCCCTGCTGTTTCGTGGCATCGATACAGAGCGTGTAGCCCGCAATGCCCCTTGTCAGCTCCTTCAGATGCTTCTCTACCGTATGCAGCGCCTTCTGGTCGAAGTCGACGACTATATCGGCATACGTATCTCTACCGTCTATAGTGAGCATGGCGTCGATATCGCCGTTGGTCACGCGGCGCTGGTGGGCGTTGAGCCGGTCGACCACCCGCCATCCGCCCATGTCATACCGAGGACGCGACTCCTCTGGGAAGGCTCTCGTCACGACTCTTTTGGGTGGGTTCCACGCAATGGCGTTGGTGGGCCGAGCTATGGCCCTTCCTCTCGGTTGAGGGCTGACAAAGGTAGCGTGCACTGCATCTCCTTGGCGATCGGGCGGCTTGTTGGTTTTGCGTGGGACAACCTCGTCGACGAACGGTGTTCGTGTGTTCGCGGGACGCATCAGTACCAGCTCGTCTCGTGCGCGCGTCATGGCGACGTAGAACAGGCGCCGTTCCTCCTGGTGGTCCTTGGATGCGTCCTTCGACTGGTTCCAGGGACTCATGCGGGACGAGGGAAACGTGCCGTCTACCGCATCGAGTATGACGACCGTGTCGAACTCGCGGCCCTTGCTTGAGTGTGCCGTCGTGAGCGTGAGCATGGGCGACTCGGGATGCTCCTTCTTTCCTTTGCAAATCTCGTTGAGATAGCTCAGCCGCTGGAGGAACGCGGGCACCGTCTCCTCATCGGCCGCAATCAGCTTCAGGAGGTTCACGCGATGGTCGGAGATGCCCTTGTCGTCAAGCCACTCCGCGTATCCCCAGCCCATGATGCAGTCGATGGCTTCCCGTGGAGCCAACTCTGGGATCTTCTTCATCAGGGCGTAGAACCTCCTTGAGTTCTTCGATCTGCGGGAGTCGCCATCAGCGGACATGTGCTCGATGAGGGCTCCTGGTATGGTCTTGCGACTGTTCCTCGAGATCCCAAGCGTGGGTTCGACGTCGTCGCGCCCGATGTAGCATCCGGCCTTCGACCATATCTGCCTGAATGACTTCTCGTCGCGCGGGTGCAGCGCTAGCTCCATGAAGGCCTTGATGTCGAGCGCCACCGAAGACGTGAAGAACGTGTTTGCCTTCGAGAGGAGCTGGAAGGGCTTGCCCTCTCGCAGGAGTTGGTCTACGAGCGGGATTCCTGTTTCGTTGTCGCGATAGATGAAGGCAAGCGACTTCGCGTCATCGTGCGCACCGAGAAGCTCGAGCGCCACGCGGTATTGGTCGATGCGACTGCGCGCCTCGGCGACGCGCACGACGGATCCTGTGCCTCGTTCCGATGTCATGTGCTTCTCGAAGCGCCCGCTGTATCCGTTGATGAAGGCATCCGCCGCGCGAACGATCTCCTCGCCAGACCGGTAGTTTCGCTCGAGCTTGAGCACGAAAGGGTTGCGATAGTTGAACTTGAAGTTGAGCAGCGCCGTTGGCCGCGCGCCCCTGAAGCCGTAGATGCTCTGGTCCTCGTCGCCCACCATGAACAGGTTGCAGGCCCCGCTGCCCCCCGCGAGGTTGTAGATGAGTTGGTGCTGGATGAGGGATGTGTCCTGGGCCTCGTCTACGCACCAGTAGCGGTACTTCCCGCGCCATCTCGCGAAGAGATCGGCGTCCTGGGCGAGGAAGCGCTGCGCGTACACCATCTGGTCGTCCCAGTCCATCAGGTTGTGGGTGGAGAGGTATTCCTGATAGCCTCTGTAGATGCCGCTGAAATGGGGTATGGAATCGTCGATGGCCGCGATGTCGGCGTCGCCGAGCTTGCTGTTCTTTACGAGGGATACGGCGCTCTCTATCTCGATGCGCTCCCGCTCGGGAAGGAACCCTTCGCCTTCTGTGCGGTATAGGGTACGTAGCGCCTGCTTCTTCTCGTGGTCTTGTATGATGCCCGGCATGACGATTCCCCGCGAGTTGTACCAGTCCTCACAG
This sequence comes from uncultured Coriobacteriaceae bacterium, assembly GCA_902772085.1. GTDB lineage: Bacteria > Actinomycetota > Coriobacteriia > Coriobacteriales > Atopobiaceae > RUG440. The sequence goes on from CACXZL010000075.1 coordinate 3,136, forward strand.
ATCTTGTAGCACAGTCCGTTGATGGTGCGAAGCTCGACCGCCTTGGCGAGCCTGGGATCGTTGAACCGGCTCGCAAGCCTCTCGCGCATCTCTTCGACGGACGGATTGTTATAGCTGACAGCTATGATGCTGCTGGGCGGTACGTTCCGCTCGAGCACGAGGTACCCGATGCGGTCAATCATGACGGTCGTCTTGCCGGAACCTGGCACCGCGAGGAGCAGCGTTGCTCCCTCGACTGTCTGCACGGCTCGCTCCTGTTGCCCGTTGAGGGAGATGCCGTAACGTTCCTTGAACCTGAGATAGGCCTCGTTTGGCTCGAGTGGCGCCAGGCATGGTGGCGGGCAGTCGCCTTCCACGCAACCCGTGTAGGCGAGGAACTCATCTGCCGTCACCCACCCGCGTATCGTGAACGTCTCGAACCCGGTCTTGTCGCGCCCGCGCACCCTGACGATGCACTTCCCGCCATCATCGTTGCGCAACTGGAAGAAGAGGTCAGACGTTCCGGTCTTTATGTCGTATGCGTTGAAGGACTGCCGAGGGCCGTCCCACGTGAAGGTGGACTCATCCGTTCCTTCCGTCTCCGATATTGTTCCCGCCTCGTAGAGCTCCCTGAGGTCGTACAACCAGATGACCTTGTAGCCGAGGTCCTCGTAGAACCGGTTCCTGTCGTTGAACTCGCCGGGCGAGAGGGCGCTGTGCTGGAACTCGACCACGGTCCTGCCCGCTATGACGTCGGCGCGGTGCCTGGTCTGGTCGAGAACGAGCGCGAGCTCGCGGTTTTCCTTGGGGTAACGCTCCTGCCACGAGAAGTGCCACTCGGAGTCGGAGTATGTCCCTTGCCAGGTGTCTGTGCAGCGATGGCTTGCCTTGTGCGCGAAGTGGTGGCGCCTGACGTTGCCCTTCTTCGTGTCGAGTGGAGAGCCGCATACCGGGCAGAAGTACTCCATGCTGCTGGCAGTCTCGTCGATGTGTACGCGGCGGCCGAGGTGGTCTTGAGCGATGGTGATCATCGGGAGCCTCCCTCGCATGGTGACTTCCGGGTGGTAGCATGCGACGCTTCGCTGGAGCGGCTACTCATCATCCGCTGCCGTCCTCCCGCCCCATTCGGTTCCGCAGTCCCAGTCGAACACCGAGTCGCTGGACCTTTCCGCGCTTCCCTTTGCGTAGAACCGCAGGTCGTACGGCACGAGGGAGCCGTCTTCCTCCTCCGCCCAGCCGATTCTTACCGACATCGTGCGGAGCACGCTGTCATACGTGCTGATGATGTCGTTGTGAAGCTCGTCGACGAGATAGTCGAGGACAATCTCGTCCTTATGGAATCGCCCCTGGTCCCTGCCGACGTACAGGATTGGTTCCGCCGTGCAGTCGCGTCGACTCCCGTCGTCGAGTCCGCCATACGTCTCGAACGAGTATATGGCCCCGGCCTTCATTGCCGCGCTGAACTCATTCTGCAGGCGCTGGATCCAGAGCATGTCCGACACTGCCCACATGGGGTCTCCCTGCTCGGGTTCTCCCGACAGGTGCTCCATAAGCATGAGCTCTACCAACTGCGACATGGACAGGCCCTCGTTTGCGGCGACGGTTTTGAGCATGCGTTTGACGTTTCCGTCGATCATGAGGTCGAGACGCTCTTTGGGCATGTTCGCTCCTTCGATATGTGTAATATTCTGTGTGTATGTTTACACATATCGTTCCAAAGCGCAAACGTAGCGGACTTCGGCGGTCGTTTTATGCCTTGTCCCAACCTCGCTTGACCCCACCTCACCATCTTTGTCGTTCGCGGGAAAGCGGTGGTTATTGCCCTCGCGGTATTCCCCGCTAGAAGGGTCAAAACCCTACAAGTGCATAAAGCCATTAGACCAAAGCTGGTAGAATAGCAAGGACACATTCGGTCGCTGCAATGAGCTTGCGAGCGCACGTGAGGAGGCCAATTGGAATTACGGCTCTTTGATATGGGTTCTCTGGAAGAAGAGCTCATGAAGGGTGTTCGTGACGAGCTGTCTGCCGACGAGAACTTGCGGCAGGCATACGATGAGAGTGCGAATCCGGCATCATCCTACGAGATGCTGCTCGATGAGTTGGCCTCGACCGTGGCGCATGAGATTGCGGAAGAGGTCGTACGTCTTTCTGACGGTAGTGCCGAAGCGCTGGCGTCGTGTGCGCTCGATGGCCTGGGGAGTGAAGTTGCCGCGCAACCACACGGCCAGATCGGCAAAGCCAACGCGCTGCCTGACTGGGCCAAACCGCAGCATCGTTTCGCGACGGGGCTCTCAAACTATGTCATCACTGCATGGCCGAACTTCGATCGAGTCCTGGTGTCGGCGGCTCGCTCTGCCGTCAAGGATCTCTGCTCGGATGGCGCAACGTGGCTGTCTGGTGCCGTCGGCGTCGGGGTCGCGACCGTCGCGGGTCCGATTGCCGGGGTGGCGGCTGCGTGGGCGTCGAAATACCTGTTTGCCGCCGTGGCCGAGACGGTAGCCTCCCTTGCAACCATTGCGTTCAGCCTCGAGAGCGTCGACCCGGCCCTTAGATGCGTCTACCATCGTGCCCTCACGATGTCTCGCCTCAACCATCATGCCGTGGTCGGCGATCCTGCTCAGGTCACCGTCCAAGAGGTTGTGGCGACCTTTCCTGAAGTCGATGGCGCCTCGCCGGTCCCGTGCGATGAGTTCTACCTCGAAAAGGTGTTGGATTGTCCGTTCGTGGGGCCTTGCGAGGAGGGAAGCGACGCGTCCGAGGCGGGAATGGGTGTCCGTTCGGGACCCACGTGCATGCTGGCTGACAAGGGTGAGCGTACGCGTCAATGGAAGGATGACGAGGAACTGGAAGTGAAGGTCCGCCGGATGATGAACGGTCTCAAGACGATGGGTATCTTCAACAACAGAATGGAACGCCATGCGGACAGGTTCTACCGTCCGAAGTCGGTTGTAACGGGTAGCGACACGGTTGGTGGGAGGTAGACCGACGTGATGAGCGATACCATGACAGCACCTCTGACAAACATCGAGTTTCACTTGTTGTTGTCGGGCGAACGCTTTACCGAATGCTACGAGGCGATGATCGAAGATATCGAGACCTTCTGGAAACTGGACGAGGGGATGTATCGTCGGTTCGGCGACCTGTGTGCCCAGATGGTTGGGGACGAGGCGCTGTTAGCATCCCTCGAGTTCTACCATGTAGATTCCTCTTACCGAAGCGCCTATTACGCCCACTATGCGCGTAGGCACTTCGACGTGCCTCGATGGACAATCAGGATTGCCTTCTTCGACCCCATCACGCTCTTTTCCGGTGGCGACAGGCATCGCTTCTTCAAGGATGAGCGTGCGCTTGAAAGGGCGTTGGGATTTACGGTCGACGATTGGGTGATGATGCCCACCAACCTTCTGCAAAAGGCGTTTCTGGGGTCTACGGTGTTGTGTCCGACTCGTCTCACACATCTCGGCAAGACGCTTGTAGATCCGTCGCGTATGGCAACGCTTCCCAATGGTTCCGACTCCGACCGGGCCCTGATTCGATTGTCCACCTTCGAGCAGAATATCGCGGGCAAGAAGCTGCGCGTTCGGGCGTTTCCCTTCTACGATCAGGACCATGACCTCATGAGCTGTGCCGAGGTCACGATTCTAAGCCTCATGCGTTACTATACGAACGAGTTCCACGGATATGTTGACGTCGAGCCAGCGGACATCCTGGAATCCGAGCGCCAGACGGCGTACTCGAGGCTCGTGCCCACCACCGGACTTGCCTATCCTGACCTATGCTCGGTCCTGAAGGGCTACGGCTTCCAGCCCGAGCTGTACGAAAACACCAGTGTCGGTAGGCGCTGGCAGCGTCCCCTTCCTGAGGGATGGGCGTTTCGGCGCCTGCTTCACACCTACCTTGAGTCCGGCATTCCCACAGCCGTCAATGTCGCGCCGCCCGGAGACTCGTTCACGGGGCACTCGCTGGTCTGCGTCGGTCGCACTGGCACAATCTCCGACCTCGACGGTGCGATTGGCGAGTCAGTGGTTCTCGACGTGGTCTCCTGCCAAACCTCGGACATGGATCACCCCGAGCTCGTTCGACCGTTGGTGGGGTGCCGTGTGATCCACGCGGCCGACCTCCACAGGGAGTACGTGGTCATTGATGACAACCAGCTTCCGTACGCCATTCGCGACATAGATTACCTTTCCCTGCACGGAATGCGGAACGCTCGCTTAGTCGCCCCTCTTAAGCTGGGCATGACGGTGGACGCTGGCGATGCCCAGTTCATCTTCGAGAAGCTCATGAGTGACGTGCACCAAGGGCTGCTAAAGTGGGCGGGTAGATGGTTCGCCTGCTGCGAAGACGACATGGAGAGTGCCGATGATGGGAAGAAGGTGCGCGTCGTCATGCGGACGTTCCTCGCTTCATCGAAGAGGTTTAAGACATATCGCGTTGCCACGGTGTCCAGAACGTGCGGGTCGGTTCGCGCCCAAGCGTACGCCTCCACACCGTTGCCACATTACGTGTGGGTCTGCGAGTTTCTTCTCCTGTCTGAGTACGAGAAGTTCACTCAAACCCCGAGCATGCGCGCCGATGGGCACACGCCTCTGGACGGGTGGGCGGCGGAGGAGCTGAGGAGCCTGCCCCAGGCATTTTGCGAATACGTCGTGGACGCGACGTCCGGTCCTACGAACGTCGGCGCGGGGGCACTCGTGATGTCACATTTCCCAAAGTACCTTGGGGTTCGTAGCCCTGACTCCACGAGATCTGAGTTGGACCAGTGGCCGGGAGTCGTCGGCGAGGACTCGGGATTGGATGGCAATTCGGACTTCCAAGGCTTCCCTTGCTACATGGAGAATCTGGACTCCGTTGTTCTGAGCGGGTAGAAGGTTTGGCGGGCCGTTTGGCGGGCGGAAGGCCTCATATGCCAAACGGCGGCAGGAATTCAAGCTGGTTTGGGCGGAAGGCTGCTATACTCTAATGACTTTGCGCGGCCAGAGTGGGTCTGGCTGCGCGTGCTCTATGTATGAAGGGGGTTGTATGCTGAGAACAATAGACCTCATGGAAGTCAGTGAGTTTCAGGGCTCCGTCATGAGCCGCGATGAGTGGCGCCGCGAGCTTGCCAAGCCTCGGGCCGAGCGCCGAGGTCTCTCCAGCATGCCGGCCGACATGTCATGCACGGGCGCAGATGCGGTTCGTATGAGTGAGAGCATAGCCCGTGTAGCGTCTGCTAACGCCGCGGCACGTGCACGCGGGATGGCGAACGCGAGATTCTCGGCGACGAGCAGGTAGCCTCGCATCTCTTATGGCTTGCGATGCCAATCTGAAGGGCTATTCACATTCAATAGTATTGGATGGGCCAGCCAAGCTGGTCTGTCCAGTCTGTCGGTCGCGGTCGATTGCGACTGTCGAGCTCTGCCATGATTCTCGAATGCCATGGAGTTGCTGGTGGGAAGGCTTTGGGATGGCGTTTCCCCGACGGTCGCTCTGCGTGCTGCGCGTAGCGGCGTATGCGTATGTGCAAAGGGTTGGCAAACGAAACGATTTCCGACTCGGCTGGCGGCATTTTGTTTGTCCGTATGGCTGCGGCGCGATTGCACGGCCCTTCCGCTCGGCGGACGGGAGAAGCGACGCCTCGTGGCCCTTGGCGTGCCGAGGCTCTAATAAGAACTTGTCAGGCACTTCCGCTAAGGCATCGTGTAGGTTGACGGCTTCGTTGGCCTCCAGGGTGGAATAAGCTAGGGTTTCCGCCTCTGCGCAATGTCGGCTACTCAACGAACGTCACGACGGTGCGCTCGCGCTGGCCCGCGAGATCGGAGGAGCAGGTGACGAGCGTGACTGCCCTGCTCGCGCCTCGTGCGGTGTCCGTGGCGTCAGTGGCCTTCGCGCTCGAGCGTCGCAGTTGGCCGTCGAGCCAGGAGCGGAAGGCCCGCGTGCCCTCGAAGTCGAATCGCTGGACGGAGGCATCGTCCATGTCCACGACCGAGGCGCAGAGTGGTTGCATGCGTACGGTGCCCGATCCCGGTGTTGACCACAGGAGGCCGTCCGCGAGGGTTCGGTCGAACGCCTCCTGCTCGTGGCAGCGTTGGAGCACGGAGAACATGCCGCCGACGCCCATGAGGTGGTGCCCGTAGCACAGGACGTGCGTGGCGTCCGCGTTGGTGCGGTGGTCGAGGTAGGGCGTGCCAGCCGCGGGCTCGCTGCCCCAGAGGTCGTGCGCGAGCCAGAAGGAGGGGTCCTCGTCCGTCGCCTGGCACACGGGGAGGTCTATGCCCGCGCTCGGTACGGAACACCAAGCCGTGACCTGCCAGCCCACGCGGAACAGGACGGTGTATACCGTTGTCCGTCTCTGAAGAAGCTCCGAGCGTACATGTATGTGGCGGAGACAGATGTGCCTTGCTGGGAAGAGGCTGCGGAACTCGTCGTGACTAAAGCGCGTCCTACGAGCGTTGTGGAAACGAGAGCGACTGAAAGCGTCTACGCTTATCGTTGCAGAGCCCCTCCCGTCGTGTACGTTTTTGTCGAACAAAGTACACGGCAGGGACTCTATTGTTGTGAACAATGCATACAGTGCACGTATGGTACGTGATTCCGTGTGGCATCCTACTCCTCAAAGCTCCAGAAGCCGGTGCCTGTCTCGGGGTCGTATTGCTTGCCGATGATGCCTCCGATGACAGGCCGTAGCTCAATCTCAGCCGTGTACAGCACGGTGATCGACTTGATGTGTCCAGCTGCGAAGCGGTGTGCGTCGCCATCCTTGTACGCGAAGGCTGCGTGGGTGTGATGGGAGAGCCCATCCTCGCCGCCGGAAACCACGTTGCCCGTCAGCGACACGAGCTCGAGCATACCTCTGAGCGTCCTCGTCTCGAACTCGCCTGTCTCGGGCAGAAAGGTCTGAATCTGCGCCTCTTTGCACCCGCCGATGCCGGTATAGATAGCCGACTTCACACCCTCTGCATTGCAGACGGCAAGTATCGAAGAGATGATCTCGTCGTCTCGGTCTACTCTTATGTAGTAGGTGTCTGCGAACTTCCTGTACTCCATGCCCATACCTTCCATGCACTTGCCTTTTTGTCCTTGTTTGTCATTTTACGGCAGAGGAATCGACTGTGCTGCATCCTTTTTTTGACGCACTCCTTCCTCGCTTATGCCGCAACCAGAGACGGCTTCGTATTGCGGAGCGCGAGTCTCTTTACTGCCGCAACCACCTCTCCGGGAAACACGTCTCCACGGCGTTGCACACAAGGCCCGCCAGGTCGTCGTCCGTGCCGAAGAGGGTCACGTACCCCTCGAGGCCCTTGGCCTTATCCCGCAGCATGCCCCTCCTGTTGAGGACAAACATGTGGCACCTGCGCTTTCCGTTT
>CACXZL010000076.1 GCA_902772085.1 uncultured Coriobacteriaceae bacterium
AGGTCGACGAACGCGCCGAAGGTGACGATCTTGGTCACGATACCGTCCACGATTCGACCGATGGGATACTTCTTGACGAGGGTGCGCCAAGGATCCTCGGTGGTCTGCTTGAGACCAAGGGAGATACGCTCGCGGTTGAGGTCCACGTCGAGAACCTCGACCTCTACCTCCTGGCCCACCTTCACGACCTCGGAGGGGTTGTTTACGTGGTTCCAAGAGAGCTCGGAGATGTGCACCAAGCCGTCGATGCCACCGAGGTCGACGAACGCGCCAAAGTCCACGATGGACGAAACGGTACCGGTGAGGCGCATACCGGCCTTGAGCTGCTGGATGATGCCCTGACGCTCCGCCTTGCGGGCCTCCTCGAGGACCACGCGACGGGAGAGTACGACGTTGTTGCGGTTGCGATCCATCTCGATGACGCGAGCCTCGATACGAGTGCCCAGATAGGCGGTAAGGTCCTTCACGCGGCGCAGGTCCACGAGGGATGCGGGCAGGAAGCCACGAAGGCCGATGTCCAGAATAAGACCACCCTTGACAACCTCGATGACCTCGCCCTCGACGTTCTCGCCGGACTGGAAGCGCTCCTCCACGCGGTTCCAAGCACGCTCGTACTCGGCACGCTTCTTGGAGAGGATCAGACGACCTTCCTTGTCCTCCTTCTGCAGCACGAGCGCTTCAATCTCATCGCCCAGACCCACGATCTCGGAAGGATCGACGTCCTTGCGGATGGAGAGCTCGCGCGAGGGGATTACACCCTCGGACTTATAGCCGATGTCCAGCAGGACCTCGTCATGCTCGATCTTGACGACGGTTCCCGTGACGATATCGCCCTCGTCGAAATTGGCGATAGTGCCGTCGATGAGACTATCCATCTCGTCAGCGGACACGTCATCATAGGAAAAGACGGACGTGTTCTGAATCTCACTCAAAAGTGGACCCCTTTCAAAACGGGGCCCCGGTCGTCATGATCGCTGCCAACAGGTTTGGAAACTTACATGTACTCGGGGGCCAACAGATACTGTGCGCGACTGTCCTTGTCGCGCAACCTTAAGAGTACGAGTTTAGAGGCATAATTTCAAGACGCTGCTTCGTGTTTTTGTACATTTCACGACGATGAAACCATTCTGAGGCAGACGAGAGATTCGACGACTATGGTCGCGAGCAGTGTGAGTACCGCTCCAGGCGAATTCAACGTCTACAGGCCATAGCCGCCACTTCTCGTTGCCGCCACAGAACTCGCAAAGATGCATTCTGACCCAGCGCAAAATGCGCGTCATGCGCAAGGTCAAAATGCAGACACAAGACAGTCACCAACAAAAGCGCAGGTCAAGAGCTTATTGGATAAACCCCCGCATTCTGGCCCAGCATAAAATGCGCATCGTGTGGCGCTACGAGATGCGTATTGTCACACCCGACAACATACAAGGGCTTTGGGATCGGCGCGACCTCCCCCACACGCCAGTTCAGATGATCACGCCAGAACGCAAACAAGGCCATCGCAGCGAGTCAGCTATATCCATCGCTGATGCCTTACCAGCATCTGCTGAAGCTTGGCCTGCGCAGCCAAAAACTGATCACTTGCCTCGGGAAGCCGCATACCGAGATAATGCGCTATGGAATCCGCCTTGGCTCTAAACCTCCGCAAATCCAGCACGTCTTCCTTCCAAAAGGTGACCACCTTGAGTCCCATATCCTGCTCGGTCTCCTGCCTCTCCATGTCCTCGTGTTCTGTACCCATATGAAAATCCTCCCCAAAGAACTCCACGGCAAGGCCGTATTCTTGCCAGTACAGATCCGGCACCACGTTCCTCCTCTTTGCCTTCCTCCACAACTCCATGGGAACAGGCAAACTTAAGTTTGCCCGGGGTCGAGGAAGCGCCAGGCCGCCCCAAAGCCGAGGCAAGCAAAGCATAAGGTATACTACCGTCTCCATAGGTGAGTTCAAGCCGTCAATAACCCAGCGCAAGGCCTCGTACGCAAGGCTCGCACCGCGCTCGTGCGCAATACCACACACGAAATCTCGCATCTGCCATGTTCCCACAAGCTGAACGTTTCTGTTTTTGAAGCCGCGACGGTCGTTGGACTTTGAGTATGTACCGCATAGCTCGCAGCCGAGCTCGACGAGCACAAGCACATATTGCCAACGTTCAAGGCGCTCTTGGCAGATCCTGCGGATATCACAGGCAACGAGCACGAGGCAAAACTCTGGCGAACACACGAGATGATCGCCCGCCGCACAAATCGAGCCCACGGGCACATATCCATTCCATCGTCGAATCACCGCGTGCGAGAGACGCGCATGGGGAACCGATCCTTTGCTCACAACCTCCAAGGGCAAGTCACGAGGAATGCCGCGTCCCACATGAAGCCTTCGTGTCTCTTCTGCACCAGTCCCCTTGAGTGCGAGCGCTACGGATTGATCCGAGGGGAGGCTACATATATTTGTACGCAGATCGTTTGCCGTCGCATTTCCGTGGGCTAGGCGCCACCACCAAACAGCCCATATATGTCCGAATATCAGTTTCATGGAACGGGACTCCTTCCACCTGCACCACCATCGAAATGCGAGGATAACGAAGTCATTTCGCAGGAAATGCGCAGTTAACTCGCGGCAATCCTGCAGCTCAACCGTTTTCTGGCAGGTGAAGGGTTTTGCAACGTTTTGCAAGCGGTTTTTTTGGGAATCGTAAATATACGGCAAACGGTCGTTTATGCACCGCGTACGGCAAGTCGCTACGCTCGTTGCACACGGCAACCCTCTAATGAGCCGCAAACAATAGCATGCCGATTCAGTTTTGGACCAAAGAAGTACGAGTCTGATGAAGGCTCGCATTTTGTGCCGGGCCAAGATGCGCATTCTGACCCGGTACTAAATGCGCGGCCATTGTCAACAAGTCCGTGAGCTGCGGTTTTGTTACCATTGCTGGAACGTCCGCATTTTGCACCGACACAAAATGCAGACTTTGTGCCGAGCCAAGATGCGGCGCGGACGGCACGAGTAGGCAAACGCAAGGGCGGCCCTCCGTCAAGGACCGCCAAGAAACAATTTGCCATCTGGCAATTCTCCTGTCCACTCTCCTACAACGTGGCGTTGAAGTCTCCGTAGATGCCAAACATCGGCAGGTACACGGCGAGAAGGATGATGCACACGATGCCCGCAAGCAGACAGATGGTGATAGGCTCCATGAGGCCAATGGCGCGCGCCGTGGCCTCCTGCACCTCGAAGTCATAGTACTCGCTTACGACTTCAAGCGTGTGCTCGAGCTCACCAGTCTGTTCGCCCACTCCGGTCATCTCCGTGCACAGCACCGGATACGCCTCAGTGGAAGCCAACGACTCGGCTATGGGCTTGCCCGCCTCGAGCGCCGGCACAATACTTGCAAGCTGGTATCCCATGTAAAAATTGCCGATGGTGCGCGAGGTCACCTCCACTGCCTGCGCCGACGACAAGCCCGCCATCATCATCACCGACATCGTGGAGGCGTATTGCGAAGCGGCGCTCATGGTCGTGATCTTGCCCAAGACGGGAACCTTCGTACCGAGCTTGCTCCATTGGAGATGGAAGTCCTCGTTTTTGCGCTTGAGCAGCTGTATCGTTCCGTAACTCAAGGCTATCACCAAAAGGATGACCCACCACCACTTGGTCATGAAATCCGAGGTGTCGATCATGATCTGGGTGGGAAGCGGCAGCTCGTTGCCCATGCTGTCGAAGGTCGTCTTGAAGGTTGGCACGGCGAAGATCATAATGACGCCTACGACGATCACCGCCACGACCATAATGAACGAGGGATACATCATGGCGCTCTTTACCTTGCCCTTGGTCTCCGACTGCTTGCGATAGAAATCAGCAAGCTTGTTGAACACCATGATAAGGCTACCGGACTGCTCGCCCGCTCGCACGGACTCGATGAAGGTGGTCGGAAGGTTGCCGCCGTATTTCTCGAAGCTGCTTGCGAGCTCGTAGCCGGCCGCCACGTCGTCGGCGACGTTTGTGAGAACCTCCTTGAGCGTCTTGTCCTCGGTTTGTCCCGCCACGAGCTCGAGCGTGCGCACCATGGGAAGGCCAGCCTCGAGAATAATGGCAAACTGGTTGCACATCACCGAGAGGGTTTTCTCCTTGGTTTTTTTGTTTTTCAGGTGCAAGTCGATGTCGTGCTCCGAGCCCGTAGCCTCGATGCTGCTGACGATGTAGCCCTCGTCCTTGAGCTGCGTCACGGCCTCGTACTCGGTGTTTGCCTCCACGACGCCATCAACGATGGCTCCGTAGGAGGACCGCGCCTTGTATTTATACGTCTTCACGGCTGCCTCCTCCGGCGTCCGAATGCCTCTACCGGATCGACTTCCTCATGAGCTCGGTGTCGTGGGCGGCGGCGATGGTGTCTTCCTTCGAGATCTCGCGTTTGCGATAGAGCTTCATGAGGGCCGCATCCATGGTGATGGAACCAAGCTCGGCCGTCGTGGCCAGCGTGTTTGCGATCTGCGGCGTCTTGCCCTCACGAATCAGGTTTCGTATGGCGGAGTTCACGATCATGACCTCGGCAGCCAGCACACGACCACCCATGCGTCGAGGTATGAGCTGCTGACTCACGACCGCGCGCAACGTCATGGAGAGCTGCATGCGGATCTGTTGCTGACGCTCCTCGGGAAAAACGTCCACCAAACGGTCGATGGAGTCCGGCGCCGACTGCGTGTGAAGCGTGCCAAAGACCAGGTGGCCCGTCTCGGCGGCGGTCAGTGCAGTCTCGATGGTGGAGAAGTCACGCATCTCGCCTACCAAGATCACGTCGGGGTCCTGACGCAGTACCGCACGCAGTCCCTCTGCGAAGCTCTGCGTGTCTCGCCCTATCTCACGTTGATCGATGGAGCAGAGATCTGGCTCATATACGTACTCTACGGGGTCCTCAAGCGTGACGATGTGGTCGTGACGCGTGTGGTTGATGCGGTCGATAATGGCGGCGAGCGTCGTAGACTTGCCCGATCCCGTCTCGCCCGTCACGATCACGATACCGCGCTGATAGGTCTGGAAGTCGTGCACCACCGGAGGCACACCGAGCCTGTTGAGGTCGGGAATGGAGCTGGCGAGCAGGCGCACGGCAAGGCATGCGTTGCCCATGCTGCGATATACGTTCAGACGGCAACGGACGCCGTTCGAGAAGGTCTTGGCGAGGTCCACCTCTATGCCGCGCTCCACCTTCTCGTACTCGTCTCCACACGCCTCGCGGCCCAAAGCCGCCGTGTCTTCCGGCGTGAGCACCATATCGTCGGCATCTACGAGCTGACCGTCCACCCTGAAGCGTATGGGGACGTTTGGCGCGATGAGTACGTCCGAAGTTCCCCTGTCGCTCGCGGCGCGTACGATGGCATCAAGTGTGGGCATGATGGTTCCTTTCGTCTAGTCGTCTTGCGCAAAGATCGCGCGCTGAATCTCTTCGGAGGACGTAATGCCCATCCGCACCAGCTCGCGGCAGTTCTCGATCATGGGCTGGAAGCCGCTCTTTTCCACGGCGTCAAGCAGTTCGGAGCGCGGGGCTTGTCTGGAGATGGCCTGACGGATGCGCTTGTCGAGCGTCAGCGTCTCCACCACCACGATACGGCCACGATAGCCCGTGTGATAGCACTCAGGGCATCCCCTCCCACGGGCAAACATGATGTCTTTGTTTGCGGGATCGCGTGGATTGAGACCAACCGAACGCATCTCTTCGTCGCTGGGGACATACTTCTCCTTGCAGTGGGGGCACACGCGACGAACCAGTCGCTGGGAAATAACGCCCTTGAGAGCCGTCGCCACCATGTAGGGCTCCACGCCGATGTCGTCCAAGCGGTCGAGCGTAGACACCGCGTCGTTTGTATGCAGGGTCGACAGCACCAAGTGGCCCGTGACCGCCGAACGAAACGCGATGTCTGCCGTCTCGCGGTCTCGAATCTCGCCAACGGATATGATATCGGGGTCCTGACGCAGGATGGAGCGCAGGCCAGCCGCAAAGGTCATACCGGTCTTCTCGTTCACCTGCACCTGGTTTACCCCTTCGATGTTGTACTCCACCGGGTCCTCGAGCGTTACGATGTTTACCTGCTCGGTATTGAGACGGTCGATCATCGTGAAGAGCGTGGAGCTCTTTCCCGAGCCCGTGGGACCCACCAGCAGGATGATGCCCTGCTTGAGGTTGAGCAGCATGTTGTACCGCTCGAGGTTTATGCCCATGAAGCCGAGCTCTTCGGGCGTGTTGAGCTTTTGGGTGCGGTCGAGGATTCGCATAACGATCTTCTCTCCGTGCACCGTAGGAAGCGTGGAGACGCGCAGGTCCGCCTCGCGCATACGCACGCGCACGACAGCGCGGCCGTCCTGAGGAATGCGCCTCTCGGTAACGTCCATGTTGCACATGACCTTGACGCGCGATGTGAGCGACTGCTGCAGCTCCTTGGGGATGTTGAACTCGTTGCGCAGAAGGCCGTCCACGCGCATGCGCACGAGCACTTCCTTCTCCATGGGCTCTATGTGGATGTCTGACGCGCGTGTGGAGATACCGCGCTCGATGACGTTGTCCACCAGACGGATGGAGGGGGCGGAGGACTCGCTCTCGTTGCCCACCTCGGCGACCTGCAGGCTCGAACGCTCACGGGCGGCGTCACCCACCTCCTGCTGCATCTCGAGGATGGCTCGCTTGGCGCCCTCGGTGCCGTAGAGCTTGGAGATCGCATGGTCTATGCCCGACTGCATCGCGATCATGGGAACGACGCGCTTGCGCGAGGCCGCGCGCACCTCCTCGGTAGCGATGAAGTTCAGAGGGTCGCTCATGGCCAGATAGAGCTCGTCGCCGCGCGTGCGCACCGGCACCACGTTGTAACGCTTGGCCAGGTTCTTCGGCACGAGCTTGGTCATCTCGGGGTTTATGTCCACCGACGTGAGATCGATGAAGTCGATACCAAGCTGCATGGTGAGGGCGTCCACCACCTGTCGTTCGGTGATGATGCCTGACTGTACCAACTCGTCGCCCAGACGACGCTTGGTCTTCTTTTGGTTTGCGAGCGCCTCACTAAGCTGCTCGTCAGTTATAACTCCAGCGTCTATGAGGAGGTCTCCAAGGCGCGTGAACTTCATGAAAAAGACCCCTCCTTCTTTTCTTCGGTCAGACGACACCTTACATGTTACTACGACGACAGGGCTTATTCGATGTCAAAAGGTGGCCAAACCCTTTTTGACAAGTTCCGAGACGCCGAGAACGTAAGCTGGCGGAATTTCGTTTAGCGATACGTGCGAGGTGGAATTCCGAAAGATTTCCAAGGGAAGGCGGCCTCTACGCC
>CACXZL010000077.1 GCA_902772085.1 uncultured Coriobacteriaceae bacterium
CCGCACACGGGACACTTCGGCACCAGCTCGCTAGGCACACGCATGTTGCGCTGCTGCTCCACCATAGCCTTTACCGTCTCGTAGTTGTCGTAAGTCTTTTGATGGCACGGCTCGCTGCACTGCCACAGGCCGTAATCACCCTGCGTGTAGAAGAGACGCCCCTTGGGAAAGCCCGCCTTCTGAAACTGATGGTCAACGTTAGTGGTAATCACAAAGAAGTCTTTGCCGTCAAGCAGCTTCAAAAGCTTGCTGTACGTGTCTTTTGGCGCCGGCTCATAACGGTTGCACCATATGTGACGACTCCAGAACGCCCAACGTTCTTCCTGCTCCCGAAACGGATAGAACCCAGCCGAGTACATGTCGATAAAGCCGTATTTCTCTATGAAGTCGCCAAAGAGCCGCTCGAAGCGCTCGCCAGCATAGGTAAGACCCGCCGCCGTAGAAAGGCCCGCACCCGCACCCACGACGATGGCATCTGCCTCATCGATTGCCGCGCGCAGCCGCGTAACCTCACTTATATACGCGTCCTTGCTTTCCATCGCTACTACCTCTTTCCTCGACATGAGCTCGTTTCTTCTGCTGAGTTTATTCTGCTACATTCGGCCTCAATAGTAAGTAGATATCGGGGGTCAAAAATACAGGTTCTCCGGAAGACGGCGTGCGATTGATGCCGCGTCGGCAATGCCCTGGCTCACGGCGAAGGAGAACGCCGCGATGCATGTTTGCGGTACAATCCTTGGTACCGTGAAACATGATGGCCTTTGGGACTCGGCATAGCCATTGGGGCTTGCCCCCTCCGGCCATCAGAAATAGCTCACCTTGAGGCGCTTGCCCATGCTCCTGAGACAGTTTGACAGCTCCTCCACGATGTTCATCTTGATGCTAAAGTCTATGGGCAGGCCCGCGCCCTGATGTGCGGGGTTCACGGCTCGGCCGACGTAGAAGTTGATGTCGGTCGCCTCCTCAAACAAGAGCTGGCAGATGCGCGAGGCGCCGTCATGACCATAGTTCCACTCCTCGTAGCTCTCGTTGCCTTGCAGGTAGTTGCGCGCGTAGGCCAGCACCTTGCTCATGGTAACGACGCCTTCCGTCACGAGGTCGACCCCTTCTATCTCAGCCGTTGGCGGAACGTCGCTTTGCGTGTCTATCTCAGCCTTTGCCTTGAGTGGCTTGCGCAGGTACTTAGCCGCGATGGCCGCGGTGGTGCCGCCGCAGATGATGTGCTTGCCTTCCTTCGAGAAGAAGAGGTTCATCATCTTGTTGCTATCGTCACGATCGGCCGGAGGTCCAAAGAGAATGCTCATGGGGACGCGACGTCGGATGCGTATAACGCATGCGGTAGCATCGTCGCGCGGCGTGTATCCGTAAAGCTTGTCGCACTCATCCACGAGCATCGTAGAGAGCACCTTTGCCGTGTAGCCCGTAAGGGACATACCCGCCATGAAGTCAGCGATGTCCTCGCGTTTCCAGTCGTTGTTGTACGCAACGTCGGCACTGGCATGCGGACATCCGTCGCTCATGGCCACAAACACGTCGTCTTCCTGCAGACGAATCGATGAACGATAGATCGTCTTGCCCTCGATGTGCAGTTCCGTCATGGGATAGTCCGTGACTTCCCCCTCGCGAATGAGGATGACGTGAGGATTGTCGTACTGGATCAGCTCGGCCGTGTGGTTGCGAACTAGATTGACGATCGTAAAGGTCGAGTATGCCACGCCATGCTCGGACGTCACGGGAAGCGTCGAGGCAATGGTCGACACGCACTCCTCGATCGAGAGTCCCTCGGCCATCATGGTGGAGATGATCTTTGACGTGAGCGTGGAGAGGATGCTCGCCTTCACACCGCTACCGAGTCCATCGGCCAGCACGATAACGGTGGAGCCGTCTTCCTTGTCTACCACGTCTACGTGATCGCCGCAGAGCTCCTCACCAGCGTGGTTGATGCTCTTGTATCCGATGTCGGCGCACAGATCATTCATCGCTTATCGACTCCTTCAGCTTGGCCATGGCGATCTTGGTCTCCGCCGCGGTCTCACCGAGCAGCGAGGCGATCTCCTGAACGATGCGCATCTGCTTCTCCACGACCTTGTCGGCAACCTCCACCGTCTCGTGGCTGATCTCCTCCTTGCGCTGGCGCTGCTCCTCCTCCACGGTAACGTCGCGCATGATGCAGAGAATCATGCGGCCATCCTCTGCCGGAACGACGGTCTGTTCCACGTAGCGTTGGTATTCCGCGAGGTAGACGCGTTTGTTGTACACTCCCCTGCCCGTGCGCTTCACGTCCATGAAGACGCGCGGATCGAGGATGCGCACCACCTGGTCGCCCAGAACGTCCGACGCAAAGCGGATGTGTAGCAGCTGGATGGCAGCGTCGTTGAGCTGCTGCACTTCGAGGGCATCGTTTACGACGATAAGGGCGTTGGGACTATATCGCACGACAGCGTCCGAGAAGCTCTCCGCCTTCTCCTTCAGGAACGGCAGGCACATGGATATCTCCGCCTTGCCTTGGTAGATGGCGACCGCCTTCTCGCGACACGTGTTGTAGCCACAGGAACCGCAGTTCAGCTCGTGCTCGGGCTTGTACTTGCCCATCTCGCGCAAGATCTGCACGATTTCGTATTCCGACGGGGTCCTCTCCGCGCGGTCGATGGGCGCGAACTCCCGCTTAATCACGACGACGTCGGGCTGAGGCACGTCAAAGTCCTTCTTTCCCGCATATGATGCCACCGCCATGTAGTCTTTGACGGGACTGCTGTGGTACTTCTCCATAACGGGACCACCCACGCAGCTCCCCGCGCAGGCAGACATCTCGATGAAGCACTTGTGTATCTTGCCTCGGGCGATGTCCTCAAGAGCGGCGATGCAGTTTTCCACGCCGTCAAGCGCAAGATAAGTGTAGTCCGGCGATTCCTGCGCCATGGTCTTCAGGATACCACCCGTCGTGGGGAAGAACCGCGCGAGGGTTTCCTCGTTTGGCACGACTTCATGCGTAAGCTCGACACCTTCTTCTTGGAACCACTCGGTGAGCTCCTCGAAGGTAAGGGCAGCGTCGATGGCATCGCCGTACATCTGTGCCTCGTCCTTCTTTGCGACGCACGGGCCCACAAAGACCGTCTTTGCAGCGGGGATGCGACGCTTGATGTCCATGCAGTGTGCCGCCATGGGCGAAACGACGTCGGCCAGGTAGCGAAGCTGCTCGGGGAAGTACTTGCGTATGAGAAGGTTCACGGAATGGCAGCAGGACGAGATCACGATGTCGCGATCTTCTTCGGACAGCATGCGATCGTACTCGCGCTTCACCATCGTTGCGCCGATCGCCGTCTCCTCCGCATCGTAGAACCCGAGCTTCTTCACCGCCTCGCGCATCGCCTCGATGCCCGTACCCTCGTAGTTGGCAATGAACGACGGTGCGAGGCTTATGACCACGGGAGCGCCGCTGTCTATGAGGACGCGCACCTTCTCGGTATCGTTTACGATTTCCTTCGCGTTTTGCGGACACACGACGAAGCAGTGGCCGCATAGGATGCACTCGTCGTCTATGATGTGCGCCTGGCCCGCCGAAAAGCGAATGGATTTCACCGGGCAATGCCGAATGCACTTATAACAGTTCTTACAGTTTGACTTTTTGAGTCGCAGGCAGCTCGCCATCTGTCCCCCTCTGGTTTTATAGAACAACCCCCCTTATCAGCATATCGGATTTCGAATGAAATGGCGAGCACGCCGCCAAATATGCTGGCCACTGGGGCTTGGCCATCTAGCCAAGCCACTTGTGTGCGAAATCTACGAAAGCGGCAGCAGCCCTCGACATCGGCACCCCTTGCTGCCACGCGAGCGCCGAACCGACCTCTAGAGGTGGGTCGAGAGGAATGCGCACGAGGTCATCTGCGCCATGGGCTGGTTCTATCTGGAAGCATCTACCCACACCGGCACGTACCAGAGCGTCACCAGCCGCATTCAGGTTTGCCGTGCCTACCACATCAACGCGACGAAAGCGCCTGCCAAACCAGCTCGCAAGTACGCTCTGCGCGCCGGCTCGGTGAGGAAGTACGACCTTGCCAGTCGCCAGATCAGCCGCCGTCAGCGCATCTTTTCCCGCCAAAGGATCGCCGGCACGCATGGCCACGACCCAACGCTCTCGCGTCTGCAAGGAAACGTACTCCAGCCCCGCAGGATCGAACGGCTCCAGGAGGACGGCCATGTCGGCGCGACCCTCACGCAGGCGATGAACCGAAGACTCTGCCGTCGTAATGTAGAGTGACACGCGTACACGTGGATGCCCTTCACGAAACGCCGCAACGATGCGGCCCACCTCGTCAAGCGCTGCAGTCTGTCCACAGCAAATCGCAAGCGTGCCTTCCAGCCCAACCGCCGCCGAGCGAAGCTCTCCCTCGGTCTTGTCTGCCAGCTCCAACAGCGCCTCCGCACGGCTGACGAGCAGCAGCCCCTCATCGGTCGGCATCGCCCCATGACGACCGCGCGTGAGCAACTTGCAACCAAGCTCATGCTCGAGCTGATCCATCTGCCGCGAAAGCGCCGGTTGCGTGATATGCAATCCCTCCGCAGCACGCGTAACCGAGCCAGCCTTCACCACCGCAAGAAACGACCTGAGTTCACGCAGTTCCACGGCTCCTCCCATTCCATGCGTCCCTTGCATACTATTGTATACAAAAGAAGCTTTGGACATAGTTACATTGAGGCACTTTAATTATGTTGAGCGGGCCGTTTCCACCCGATGGAGACACGTGAGAAAGGATATATGATGGCACAAGAACTGAGGGAGAGCGGCAAGAAGCCATGGCTGGTCATGGCGGTATGCTGCGGCATGGTAGCGGCGGGACTGGGCCTCTCGCTCAACGCGGCTGGGGTGTTTTACGCGCCGGTAGCAGATGACCTGGGCATGATGCGCGGTACCTTCTCGCTTCACATGACGGTGTTTTCGCTGGTAACCGCTGCAACCACGCTGCTCCTTCCCGCGATTATGAGGCGTTTTCCCTACAAGGCCGTTCTCGTCCCCTCGCTTGCGGTAGCCGTTGTGTCCACCTTCCTCATGGGACGCGTGAGCACGCCCATCGCGTTCTACATACTGGGAGCCATTCGCGGCTTCTCAACCTGCCTCTTTGCCATGGCACCCGCAAACATGATCGTCGGCGCTTGGTTCAACAAAAGCAGTGGCACCGCCACCAGCATCGTCATGGCTTCGAGCGGCATTGCGGGAGCACTGGGCTCCACGGCCTTTGCGGCCGCCATCTCGTCCATGGGCTGGCGCAACGCCTACGCCGTAGTGGCTGTCGCCATTCTGGTGCTGGTGCTTCCAGCCGTCTTCCTCCCCTTCCAAGCGACGCCCGAAGCCGAGGGGCTGCTCCCCTATGGCGGGGCCCGCGTAGCGCAGGCCACGAAGGGCGGCACTTCTTCGCAGAACGTGAAGTTCAGCTATACGAATCCCACCTTTCTCTTCGTCGTGCTCATGGCCGTACTCATGGCTTTCGTCACCTCCATCGCCCAGCACTTCCCAGGCTACGCTCAAAGCATCGGCCTAGCAATAGGCGCCACCATGACCAGCGTCGCCATGGTGGGAAACATCCTCATGAAGCTCGGCATCGGCGTGCTTTCCGACCGCGTGGGCGCACCCAAGGCCACCATCGTCATGAGCGCACTGTGCGTCACGGGCCTTACACTCATCTTTGTGGGCGGCTCGGTACCTCTCATGCTCGCGGGTTCGCTGCTCTTTGGCGGGAGCTATGCCGTGGGCTCGGTCTCCAGCTCGCTACTTCCGCGTCACTTCTTTGGCACCGAGCAGTTCGACCAAGCCTACCCGCCCGTGGCCATGGCCGGCAACGTAGGCGCGGCGGTGTCCATGAGCGCCATCGGCTTCGTCTATGACGCGACTCAGTCCTATGCGATGGCCTTCATCCTGTGCATCGGCCTCGCCGTCATCTCGATTGCCACCGTGCTGCTTGCCGACAAGCTCGCGAGGAGGTAGAGGCACCTGGGTGCGCGCGTCACGTTTCTCGTGACGCGCGCAGGCCTTCATTGACAACGTTGATGACAACGGGGACGGTGGTTGTTGTCACGGTTATGACAACGGGGACGGTGGTTGTTGTCACGGTGACACGGTGACAACGGGGACGGTGGTTGATGTCACGGGACACGGGACAACGGGTGACAACGGTGGTGACAACGGTGACAACGGGGACGGGGGGACGGTGGCTGTTGTCACATTATCCGCACCCTCGCAATGATGCCCCGAGAGACGCCGGTGAGCCGTTCAATCTGACGTACGGAGAGATGAACCCTCCGGAGTTGCCGTATAGCCTCGTCTCGCTTTGCGCGGTCGAGCCCGACAACAGCTTCGATTGGCGTAGAGCCCAATGCGGCCTTGGCGACCAAGAGCGCGTTCTCGTCGGCTACAAGCCGCCTAGAGCGTCCGGCATCGCAACAAGCCGATGTCATGTCCAGATGTCTATGGAACTCAACAAATCCGTCAATCCCGTCGAACATTCCCAGCACAAAGCTCGTCTCGGTGAAACCCGTCGCGCCGAGGTAATCTTTGTAGCTACTCCATGCGTATGTCTCCGTCGGAGAGATCTCGGCTCTTTCTGGGTTTTGATGGATGTATCGAACTACGGTAAGAAGATACTCGTCGCTATCGACGGGCTCGCTTTTGAATCGTCCCTGGAAGAGATGGCCAACCCTATCGTATTTCGTATTGAAGAAGCCCGCATAGGATGAGTTGAGGGCTTTCATCATCTGCGAGAGCTCGGGGAGTGCCAGCTCGATCAGGATGTGATAGTGATTGCTCATGAGGCACCAAGCAAGCACCCTCGCGCTTGCCGCGCGTGCCAGCTTTTCCAAATCGTCGAGAAAGCATCTCCTATCGGCATCATCCTCGAAGATGATACAGCGAGACACACCCCTTGCTACAACGTGATAGATATTGGACTCTGACTGCCTTCGCGCGGATCTGGTCATCGTTCCCCTTCCTTGTCTTTATTGAGGGCAAAAGGGTAGGCCAAATCAACCTGTGCGGCAAGGAGAAAACAACGCCACTCATTCTTTGGCACTTGAGATCGGAAGCGGATTCGGAGGAACGCAAAAAGTGACGACACCCTCCGTCCCCGTTGTCCTCGTTGTCCTGTGTCCAAAAAGTGACGACACCCTCCGTCCCCGTTGTCCGTTGTCCAGTCGTTTCGTTCAGAGGTATAATGCTACACGTTAGAAATATCCTTCAGTGTCCGTTGTCCAGTCGTTTCGTTCAGAGGTATAATGCTACACGTTAGA
>CACXZL010000078.1 GCA_902772085.1 uncultured Coriobacteriaceae bacterium
AGCTGTAGTGGGAAAATACAAAATGTAATGAAACACCTGCTCAATGGCTGTTTCTAATGTTGGCGGCGCAATCGCAAAACACCGCAAAAAGCGGCTTGCAGCGAAACGATTTGCACCAAATTTGCACCGGGTTTTGAGGTTCGGCAGACCCCGATTCGCGGCCCACCTCTACTTCATGCGCTTGCGCCTGGCCTGCTTCAGCCAGTTCTTCTTGAACGTGCCGACGCCGCCGAAGAACTTGTCGTAGGTGCCGCCGTCCTCTTTGGCATCGTACTTCACGGCAGCAAGCTCGATGGTGCACAGGAAATCCGCCACTTGAGACAGGCGGTACTCGGTCATCGTCGTGCGCCTCCTCACGACAGCCTGCTTCGCCAGGACATCGTACACTGCATTGTAAAGGGCGCTCTTCACTATTGCCTGAGCGTTGTCGTAATAGACCTTTACATGATCGAATTCCTGGAAGTAGCCGAGGTGCTCCCTAAGAAAATCCGCGATGTCCCTCTTCATCCTCTCGGCGAGCTTTTCGGGGCCTGTGAATTCTCGGCGCTTGTACACGAACGTCACGTACTCGACTGGTAGATAGCGCACGAGCGCAGCAAATCCCGACAGGAGCTTCTTTCGTTGCTCCGGCTCCAAGTACCTGTAGTCGCCATGGCCGTTGAGGAGAGGCTCTGAATGAAACGGGATGTTCGGCAGGTCGGCGGTCGCGAGGGATCTTTCGTAGATGGCGACCTGCTCGGCAATGCTGGCTGCTTGGTCGTGAAAGACAAGCGTCAGCAGGAAATATCTCGTCTTCTCCGTTTTGTCGCCACTCTCATCCGCGAAAACGGATATCTCGCGCACCAAAACACCCCCTAATAAAAAAGTTGCCGGGGGACAGCCCCCGGCGCTTGGAGGTAGCCCTATCGAGCCACCAACTTTTTTATACCATATACGACTTTATATTGGAAGGTCATCAGGAGTTGTCACCTAAACGCTACATCTTCTGACCCCGACTCGCTCTGCCCTTCATAATGCTCTATCGCCCCCAGCGTCTCTTCGTATCTTTTGCGGGTCAAATAGCCTTCCTCGCGGGCTCTGTCTGCCGCCTCGCGAAGACGCTCTGTCATCAGCTTGCCCAAGCACGATATTATCGCCGCGCCGATTTCCTGGGAAGGAACGCCCTCGTAGGCGGTCGTGTCGGCTCCCCTATCCCTGACGACGACCACGAGACCATCCGGCTTCTCGCCCCGGTACCTCCGGGGGGTGGCCACGTAGATGCGGGCTGGATTCGTCGGCGCGAGGTCCAGCATCGCTATCACCGACTCACCGTACAGGTAGGCGCCTTCCCCGACGCGCGCGACGGATATCGCGTACGGGTCGTTCTGGTGCGGAACGTAGCGGGCGAGCCGGTAAAGTCCGTGGGAGACGTGCTCGAGCTTGCCCCTGTGAGCTAGCTTGGCAAGCTCGACGCTCGGCACGCCCATCCGCATTGCGTCGCGCGTCGAGATCAGGTAGTAGTTGTCCACAGCGTGCTCGTATATGTCATCGTAATAAGACATGGCACAACTATACCATTTCCGGTATTGTTGTGCCATATTCATTGCAATAGTTTCGTTTTTTCCATTCGCGAAAACATTCAGAACATCAGTGTCCGCAAATAAGAATGCCGGGGGATCAGCCCTCGGCGCTTAGAGGTAGCCCTACCTGGCCACCTGGTCTTTTATATAACATGCTTCCTTTGCTGTGAAATGTATCAAATATTGCATTTGTATACTACGTTAGCATTTCCAACAACAGGATCATACAAAATCAGTTTCAAGGATTAAGTAACTTCTTATCAACTTAGGGTACACATGTTCGCTTTGCACCAGGCGCATGCGCTGGCAATCGTCGCTGCTGGCGGTTCGCGTTCTTGCGCCAAAAGCCTGATTGGACAACGAGACCTGCACCACGGGCGAGCACCCTTAAGAGCAAGTTTCCCTCCTCAAACGCGAAAGACACTGCGTTCTACTGCAACCGCGTCTGCGGGGTCATCGCAGCGCGAGGTTTTCTGAGTTTTAGATCCGCGGCTCTGTAGGCCGCGCAACCCTCATATACCTAACTGACGTTGCGCCTAAAGATCAATCGCGCAGATACGAAGACCCCGAAACCGCATCTGGTTTCGGGGTCTGGCTAAGCGATACCGCGTACATATCGTCTGCTTAGGTAAATGGCGTTGCGAAATCCTGTCCCGCAACCAGGGAGCGGGATCGCCGACCCCGCTCCCCGCAAACAAGCGCATTGGCTAGAAGGATATGCCCACCGATATTTGCAGCGCGTAGAATACGAAGCGTCCGGCAAGGATACCGGCGAAGGCGAGGATGACAGCGATCGCCGATGCCGCATTGCCGCCCTTGCCGAGCGCAGCAGCAATGACAGCCGCGCATGCGAGAATCAGGCAGGCAACTGCTACATAAAACGCACCGGACGCACCCGCAGCAAGGTCTGTGCCGGCTACGAAAGCGTTCGAAACGCTCCCCGCGCCTGAGTACATGAGCGCCAAACCTGCAACGGCCAGTACGGCGCCTATCACGGCAAATGCGATAAGCGCACTCTTGAACGTGCCGTCAACCGCCGCGTCGAGCGCATCCGAGAACGCCAGCACGCAAGCGCCCATCGCCGCACCGCCGAGCAAGGCGTAGCCGATCATCTGCGCGACAGGCCACGGCGTCGACCACGTCGGGATCGTGGCCATGCCGTATGCCAGCCCCATGAACACGGCAAACAGCACAGCGAGCACTGCAGTCGCGCAGACCAGGCCCTTGCGAGCGCCGCCGAGCTTGCCGGCAAGCCCCATTATCACATATGTGGCCATAGCCACGGCGAACAGTATCGCCACGGCCAGCTCGTTGCTCATCGGGGAGCGTCCCAGCCCGCCGAACACGCCGAACGCCGCCATAGGATTGGCCAAATGGAAGAACGCCGCAATGAAGCCGACGACCACCACGATTGCCGGGACGAGCGTCAGCTTATCGATGCGCGCTAGTTGTCCGTCGGAAAACTTCGCCGTGAAAAACGCCGCGGCGAGCGAAATGAACGCACCTGCGCCAATAGACGCCAACGTCGTGAAGAGCGCCAGGGGCAGTTCGTGGAATGCCGTTGCCATGTTACATCACCTCCAAGATGTTAGAAATCGCCACGTCGGTCGCAACCGGCTGCATGCTCACGCATTTCTTCAGGTACAGGTTGGGACCCGTGAAATCCTCCGCGGGCAACGGTGCAATATCGGCACGCCCCTCGCCGGAAGGCAGTTCGTCTATCGGCGCGAAGAACAGCGCACGTCCCGAGCACGCCTCGACGCAGATGGGCTGCATGCCGGCAGCTACGCGCTCGGCGCACCCGTTGCACTTCGCGGAATGGCCAATTTCCTTCGATACCGTCGGTGCGTCGTAGGGGCACGCCATCGCACAGTAGCCACAACCGATGCACTTCGCCTCGTCAACCGAGACGATACCGGTATCGGTATCCTTGTGCATGGCGCCAGTCGGGCACGCGTGCGTGCAGGCAGGTTCGTCGCAATGGTTGCACGACATCGACAGGTAGTATGTGTAGGAATCGGTCGTCCAGAAGCCGGCATCGTCTTGTTGCCAGCTGCCGCCCTCGACCTCGTACACATGACGGAACGAGAAATCGACCGGCAAATCCTTGTAGTCCTTGCACGCCAGCTCGCACGTCTTGCATCCCGTGCAACGCGTGGCGTCGTAGAAGAATCCGTACTGGGTCATGATTTACGCACCTACTTTCTTGACTTCGCAGATGCTGCTCTGCTGGCCAGTTCCCTTAGAGACAGGATTGACATGACGGCTGACGAGCGTATTGATGCAACCTCCCTTGTCGATGCCGTTCGGGTCAGGGTCGTACCAACCGCCCTCGGGTAGCGCAACGGCACCAGGCACGATGCGGTTGGTCACCTTGGCCAGGATGCGCACCTCGCCACGGTCCGTGACCACGCTCACCGTATCGCCGTCGGCGATTCCGCGCGGCTCGGCGTCGGCGGGATTGATCCACAGCTGATGCGTCGCGCTCTTCTGAATGACCTCATTGTTGGCGTAGGTCGAGTGCGTGTGGGCGCGGTAGTGGAACGAGAACAGCTGCAGCGGACGCTCGTCGGTCTGGGTTCCCGCGCCTTCGAAGCCGGCAACGTACGCGGGAATCGGCACGATGGCGTCGCCCTCGGGCAGCTCCCACTCCTTTGCCAGCTTCGCCAGTTCGGGCGAGTACACCTGGATTTTGCCCGTTTCGGTCGCAAGCGGATTCTTCTCAGGATCCTCGATGAACGGATCGGTGCTCGCGTCGATGTCGACCTTGCGCTTGTACATGCCCATCGCCACGCCCTCGTCGTAGGTGGGAAGGCCGTCGACCTGTTCGCGCAGTTCATCGTAAAGCTTGCGACACCAGCCCTCGCGTGTCATGCCACCCTCGGAGTACTCTTCGTAGACTCCTAGGCGCTTGGCCAGTTCGCCGCACACCTCGTACACTTCGCGGCGCTCATACAGCGGTTCGCGGATGGGCTGGCCGAACCAGATACCCAAGCTGTCGTTCATCTCGCCGGCGGCTGAAAGCGAATAGGTCTCTTGAGGCGTCAGATCGGGCAGAATGATGTCGGCGAACTTCGCCGAAGGCGTCATCATCACGTCGTAGCATAGGATGAACTCACACAGGCTATCGTCGCGCAGGATCTCGGCCGTGTAATTGATATCGCCATTCTGACCTGCTGGCATGTTGTTGCCATAGTTCACGAGGAACTTGATGGATGCGGGCAACGCATCCGCTCCCTTGATGCCATCCTTCTTGGCGGTGAGCGCCGGACCGTCCTTGATGGCCTCGGGCCACAAATAGTTGGGAAACTGAGCCTGTATGGGATTGTCACCGGTCGGCAACGAGGACAGAGGGAAACCCGCATTGCCCTCGTGGGTGCCTGCGTTGGTGCCGGGCTTGCCCACTTGGCCTACCAACTGCGGCAGCAGCATGACTGCGCGCGCCGCGAAATCGCCGTTGGCATGACGTTGCATGCCCCAACCCTGTGCGACGAACAGCGGTTTCGCCTCGCCGATTTCCTTGGCAAGCTGTTTGATGCGAACCTCGGGGATGCCGGTTATCCCGGCGGCCCAGGCAGGAGTCTTCTCGACCATGTCGTAGCCCTTGCCCATGATGTAGGCGTAATACGACGAGTTCTTCGGCGCGCCCTTCGGCAGCGTGTCTTCGGTGTAGCCCACGCAGTACTTCTTCAGGAACTCGCGGTCGGTAAGGCCCAGCTCCTCGAGTTCGTGTGCGATACCGGCCACGAGCGCCGCGTCGGTGCCGGGGCGGATGGGAATCCACTCGGCGCCCTTGTTGGTGGCGACCTCGTTGCGGCGCGGGTCGATCATGATGACGCGCACATTCTGCTTCTCCATGGCGACGTTCAGGTCGTAACCGGCGCCATCACCGCCCATACGCATATCCATGACCGAGTCTCCGAACAGCACTACGAGCTGATTATTCTGTAGCGACTTAAACGAGCGACGACCCCAGCTGTCACCGTAGGTGAACGGATTCGACCCGAAGTTGATCGCGCAGTTGGAGTAGTTGCCGTAGCGCGTGACCTCGCCGCCCAGAAGGTTGAACAGGCGGAAGAACGGGTTGTTCATCATGATGTTCTGCTCGACGCCCGAGCATTCCTGGATGAAAATCGCCTCGTTACCGTAGGTCTCCTTGATGCGCGTGAACTCGCTTGCGATGGTATCGAGCGCCTCGTCCCACGTGATCTGATCGTAGACGCCCTCACCGCGCTTGGTGCCCTCACGGCGCTTCAGCGGGTAGTTCAAGCGGTCCGGATGGTCGAGCCAACGTCGGATCGAACGCCCGCGCAGGCACGCGCGCATCTGGATGTCACCGAATTCGGCGCTGCCCGTGTTGTCGGACTCCACGTATTTGATGGTGTCGCCAACCATGTGGAAACGCAGCACGCACGCCCCGCCGCAGTTCACGTGGCAATGGGACCACACGATGCGCTCGTCGGAGCCCTCGTCTGCAAGCGCTTGCCCGACGGCACCAGACGCTTGAGGCGCTACGGCACACGCGCCCACCCCAACTGCGGCAGCAGCGCCGACCGCACCCGTTGCCTTCAGGAAGGTCCGCCGTGTCAAATCGGTCTTTGACATATACTCCCTCTTTCATTAGTAGTCGATATAAACTCCGTACTTACAATGATGAAAGAGGCGTTGGCGTTTGGCAATAACGCAGTAATAGTGGATGTGCTACGGTTTTACGTAGCAAGTCAAAACCGCGAAAGCGAGTTCAGTCCCACAAAGAGAGTCACAGCTCGTGATACAAGTCGGGTTCGTGAGCCACCATCCAGAGCTTCAAGTCGTCAAGGATGGGAATGAGGCTGCGTCCGGCATCGGTAAGCGAATAGTCAACGCGTACTGGCATGGTATCCTGAATCTCGCGCGCCACGAGCCCGCTCTCCTCGAGTTCGCGCAACGAGTTCGCTAGCATCGTAGGACTTATCCCGGTCACCAGGCGCTTAATGTCGCTATAGCGCAGCGTTTCATTGTAGTGGAGCGTGCATAGCACCTTGATCTTCCATTTGCCGCCGATATGACGAAACATCGCATCCGCAGGGCAGGGATCGAGACACGGGCAATCTTTGACTATGTTGAGCCGCAAATCCATTTCCATTGTGTTCCTCCCCGCCGCCGCAAAGAGTCCGCCTAAGTGCTTCAATGGCTAATTTGTTACAGATAATATATCGAATACATCATCGGTATTGCAAGGGAAACCGCGTTCGAGGTAAGCAGGCGCTCGAATCAAAAGGATCGTTTTGTTCTCGACCGACAACATGCGCACGGGCGAGCACCCATGCCAGACGGTTATTGCGCAGCGAGGGTGAAGGTCAGCTTCACGGGATTGTTGTCGCTGTAGGCGAACCCGGCATTGATGTTCTCGGCGGTGGCGGTCACGTTGTCAGACACGATAAAGCCATCCACGGCCACGCGGTAAGTGAAGCCCTCTTCATAGGGGATGTCGCCCCCCCCGGCAGGTTGCAACGTCCTCGATGTTGCCGGCCCGCACGACCGAGAAGCCGCTTGGCAGTTCCGATTCGTCCAGAGTCGAGACCCAAGGCGGCACCTGCTGTTGCGATTCGTACATTTCCAGACTACCGCACAGCGCGTGGTTCCAGCCCATTACAGTTCTAATCGGCCTTAATCGGATTTCGTTTGATGCTCCGCCCCGAAGGGGC
>CACXZL010000079.1 GCA_902772085.1 uncultured Coriobacteriaceae bacterium
GAACTTGTCGTCGAACCCGCAGCCCAGGTTTATGCACACCGCGTCGGGATACCTCTTGATGAGCGCGCGCAGCGCATCCGCAAACATGATGGTGCGCGCGACCACGCCTTCGTGCGAGAGGAACGGGTCGTACTTGCTCACGTTCACACCTAGCGAGTCGATGATCTCGGCCGCCTTTTCGTCGCGGATGCGCGGGTGTGGCCGGGCCGTCTCGCTCGCTCGTATGGCTAGCGTGACGAGCGCCGTCTCCTGAATGTCGCCGAACTGGAGCCGTGTGCCCTGGGGGCCGGTCGGTTTGCGCGCGACTAGGTGCAGCCGGAACTTCTTCTGAGCCTCGAGCTTGAGCGGTACGAGGCCGGACGCCGTGCAGAGCGCGCGGACCTCGTCGAGTGTGTAGGCGCGCACGTCGCCGTGGCCTACGACGTTGGCGAGCGGCATCTCGGTGCGGTTCATGAGCCACAGGATGGGAGCCGCGGCGGTGTAGTCGCGCAGGACCAGCCTACCGCCGGGTCGCAGCACGCGCGCGACCTCGTCGAAGAAAGCCTGTGGGTCGGGGTAGTGGTGGAAGCTGTTCGCACAGATGACGGTGTCGAAGCTCCCGTCGTCGAAGGGCAGGTCCTCGGCGTCGCCCACGACGAAGTGTGCGCCCTCGATGCCCTTTGCGTTCGCGACCTCGATCATCCGGGGCGTCAGGTCGAGTCCCGTGTAGCGCTTGCCCGAGAACTCGGACGCGAGCAGCTCGATCATCGGGCCCGTCCCACAGCCCACGTCGAGGAGGTCCTCAAAGCCGTCCTCGCACAGCTCAGCGAGGATGGGTGGATAGTCGTCCTTGCACATCTCGTAGATCCCTGCGTGGCCGCTGTCGTACACTTCGGCCGCCTTCGTGAATTCCTTGATCGACAGCTCCTTGTATCTGGCGTTGTCCATATCGTGCTCCCTCCGTAACGTTGATTTATCGTTATGTCAGCGACCAGCTCGCGGACTTGCGCTGCAGGCGTGCCATGCGGGCAAAGACGCCGTCCGCCGCAAGCAGCTCCTCCGGCGTGCCCTGCTCCACAACTCGGCTTTCTTTCAAGACGACGACCTTGTTTGCCCCCATGACCGTGCGCATGCGGTGCGCGATCACGACGACGGTCTTGTGTGCGAGGAGTCGGCCCAGCGCATCCTGCACCTTGGTCTCGTTCTCCACGTCCAAGCTGGCGGTGGCCTCGTCCAAAAGGACGACAGGCGCGTCCTTGAGCAACGCGCGGGCGATGGATATGCGCTGGCGCTCACCGCCCGACAGCCTCGTGCCGTTTTCGCCGATGGGCGTGGCGTAGCCTTGAGGCAGCGCGTTCACGAACTCGTCGCAGTTTGCTGCCGTGGCGGCGGCGAGGACCTCCTCGTCGGTGGCGCCGTGGCGTCCGAGGCGGATGTTTTCCATAACGGTGTCGTCGAAGAGCGTGACGTCTTGGAACACCATGGAATAGGCGCCCATGAGCACCTCGGGGTCCACGTCGTTCACCTCGACGCCGCCGAGGGCGAGCGTTCCGGCGCTGTGGTCCCACAGGCGTGCGGCCAACCTTGCGCAGGTGCTCTTTCCGGAGCCCGACGGCCCCACCAGAGCAGTGACCTCTCCCTCGCGGGCGGTGAACGTGACGCCTTGCAGCACGTCGCTCCCGTCGGTGTCGTAGCCAAAGCCGACGTCGCGGAACTCGATGTCGTACCCGTTTGGCGCGAAGGACTCCGAGCCCGAGGCCACCGGCGTGTCGAAGATCTCGTTCAGACGCTGCACGGAGACGTCGCTTATGAACACCTCGGCAATGAGGGCGAGCGACTGGTCGAAAGGCGCGTACACGCGCGTGACCATGAGCAGAAACATGAAGAGCGTCATGAAGTCGATGGATCCCGCGAGGATGAGCCTGGCGCCGACCAGCACCGTGGTCGCCAGGCCCAGGCGCATGATGACGCTCGCGGCATTCACGAAGATGCCGGTGCGAAGCTCCACCTGTATCATGCGCTGTTCGCAGGTGTCGATGCCGTCGTATACGCGCGCGAGGAACCGCTCCTCTTGGTTGGTCGCGCGGATCTCCCGCATGGTCTCGAGCGTCTCCTGGATGTCGTCGGCCAGCCTGAGGCCCGCCGCCTTGGCGTGCTTTGCATATGAGGAGAAGACCGCGCGCGAGCCAAAGAGCAGCGCGAACGCCACGGGTACGCCCCACAGGCACGCGAGCGCGAGGCGCCAGTCGTATATGAGCACCGTCACGGCTATGATGGCCGTGGAGATGTAGCCTCCGTAGAGATAGCCCAGCACATGGCTCCACACATGCTCGAGGCGGTCAACGTCGCTCATCATCGTCTCGGTGAGCTCGGCGAGGTCGCGATGGGCGAAGAACGAGAGCGGCAGCTTGCGAAGGCGCTCTGCC
Organism: uncultured Coriobacteriaceae bacterium; assembly: GCA_902772085.1. Classification (GTDB taxonomy): domain Bacteria; phylum Actinomycetota; class Coriobacteriia; order Coriobacteriales; family Atopobiaceae; genus RUG440. Next base: position 2,406 of record CACXZL010000079.1, read on the forward strand.
AAGCTCGTGCGGGCATGGCCCACTTCGTCGTAGACCACGGAGTAGGTGTAGTGGTACTGCTGATAGTGCGCAACAAACGAGAGCGCGAGGAAGCCGACGACGCCGGCTATGTAAGGGAGGGCCTGGGGCAATGGGGCGCCTTCCGTGAGGGTTGTCATGTAGTCTTGCATGAGCAGAAACAAGAGCCCGACGCCGGCCATTACGATCAGGTTCGTGACGACGGTCCAGAGCGTGCCACGCTTGACGTTTGCCTCGCCGGCCTCGGAGAGCGCGTACTTCTTTCGGAACTTCTCGCCAAACAGCATCTATGCCACCTCTCGTTCAATCTTCCACTGGACGGACCGCTGGTAGTCGGCCCACATGCGGGCGTACAGCCCGTCTGCCCCAAGGAGCTCTGCGTGCGTGCCCCGCTCCGCCACGTGACCTGCGTCGAGCACCACAATCTGGTCGGCATCCACTACGGTGGAGAGCCGATGCGCGATCATGACGACGGTGCGACCGGCGAGGAGCTGCTCGAACGCTGCCTGGATCAGGGCCTCGTTCTCCGGATCGGCAAATGCCGTCGCCTCGTCGAGCACCACGATGGGAGCATCCTTGAGGATGGCGCGTGCCAACGCGACGCGCTGTTGCTCGCCGCCGGAGAGGTAGGTGCCCGCGCTGCCGATGATCGTGTCTACACCCTCGGGGAGCTTGTTTAGAATGTCATCGCACTGCGCCGCATGCAGCGCGGCGAGCGCTTGTTCGCGCGTTGCGTCGGGCCGTGCTGCGCGCACGTTGTCTAGGATGGAAGCGGAGAAGAGCCGAGTGTTTTGAAACACGAAGGCCACGCGGTCCATGCGGGCGTATGGATCCACCTGCTGCACGTCTACGCCGCCCACGCGCACCGCGCCGGTATCGACGTCCCAGAATTGAGGGATGAGGCTTGCTGCGGTGGTCTTCCCGCCGCCGGAGGGCCCCACGAGTGCGACGAGCTGTCCGGGCTCAACCGAGAAGCTCACGTGGTCGAGGGCAGGCCGATCTGATTCCTCGTAGGCAAAGCACACGTCCTCGAAGCTGATGGAGTTGTCCTGCGGGCTTAGCGGATCGTCTGCGACGGGCAGCGTGGGCGCGTCGAGGACCTCGTTGATGCGCCTGAGGGCATCTCCGGCCTGGTTGAGGCCGCCTGCGGCAAACATGATCTTTGCCAGGGCGGTAGACATGACCGCCGAGAAGATGGCGTAGAAGGCGAAGTCCGTTACGAACTCCGCGAACGTTCCCGCGGCAAGGGATGAGGGTGCGATCAGCAACGCGGCGGGGACGAGGAAGACGAACGCTCCCTCAGTCACCGTGAGGTTCACGGCCTGTGGTCCCTTGCAGACCTTGCCCTGATAGTAAGAGGCTTTATGCGAGTAGTCGTCTATCGCCGCCTTGAATGCGCGGAAGCTGTAGACCGTCTGTTGGAATACCTTGACTACGGGGATGCCGCGCACGTACTCGGTTCCCGCCTTGCTCGCGCGGTCCAGCGCGTCGTAGTACTCTGCCATGAGGTTCGCGTTCTTACCACCCATCATGGCAAAGAGCGCCCCGATGGAGATGACGGCGGCGAGCAGACACGCGGCGCCCATGCGCCAATCGAAGACGAGCAGTAGCACGAGCAGCGCGACGAACATCGCGATGGTCCCCGTGATGTCGGCGAGGTTGTGCGCGAGCAACGTCTCCGTTTGGCCGGCCGCTCCGTCGATGCGGCGGCGCAGCAGGCCCGACGCATGCGTGTCAAAGTACCCGAGTGGTGCCTTGGCCAGATGGGCCATGCAGCGCTTGCGAATGTTTGCCGCCGTGCGGAAGGCGGCAAGGTGCGTGCACATGAGCGCGAGGAAGTAGACGACAATGCCTGCGATGGCAGCGGCGAGCGCCCACCAACCGTATCTTTCTATGTTTGTGGCTGCCGTCCAGTCTGGTGCGACGGCGATGAGGTCGCGCACGACCAGCCACACAAACACGTACGGTACCATGTTTGTCGCCATGGCGACAGCCGACAAGGCGCATCCGGCGACGGTGAGGCCGCGATATGCGCCCGCGAAGTTGAGGAGCTGGCTCGCCGTTCCTCTCTTTTTCTTCTCCATACATCCTCCTGAGCTCGGTTACACTGAGAGAAATGTTAGAACAGGTTAACATAAGGTTGATAAATTGTTAACCACTGGAGGACACGGGCATTATCACCGCCGCTGGAGACGAGAACGGCAGCGAGGCCAAGCTGGCCGAGATTCGCGACTTTGCGAAGGGACTGTAAGCGTCCTTCCATTTGCAGAGCAAGCACGAAAGAAAGGTGGATCACATGTACGACGTAGTATTTTTGGGTAGCGGTCACTCATGGTGGCATGGCGCCGTGACGCTTGCCGTGTCCGGCAAGAAGGTGGCCATCGTCGACGGCGACTTGCCGGGCGGCACGTGCACCAACTACGGCTGTGACGCCAAGATCATCCTGGATGGCCCGTTCGAGTTCGCGGAGGGTTTGGAGCGCTATCAAGGCCTGTGCGTGGAGGGCAATGGGACGATCGACTGGCACAAGCTTATGGACTACAAGCGGCAGGTGCTCGGTCCCTTCCCCAAGATGCTGCCAGCGATGTTTGAGTCCGTGGGAATCGAATTCGTGTCGGAGTTTGGCAAGCTCGTTGACGAACATACGGTGCAGGCGGGCGATCGCACGCTACAGACCGAGTACGTGGTCATCGGCACCGGCCAGCGCGACTCCATGCTCGACATTCCTGGGAAGGAGCTTATGCACAACAGTCGCGAGTTCCTCGACATCGACGAGATGCCCGACCACCTCATCTGCATCGGCGCAGGCATCATTGGCATGGAGTTCGCCTCTATGGCGCTTATGTTGGGCAAGAAGGTCACCTTTGTGGAGTTTGCTTCCCGTGCGCTTGCGGCATACCCCGAGGCTTATGTGGCAAGTCTCGTCGCGAAGATGGAGGCGCAGGGTGCAAGCTTCCACTTTGGCGAGGCGGCGAGCTCCGTCGAGAAGACCGAAGGCGGCTACAAGCTCACCACGGCTTCGGGCTTTACGGTGGAGGGCGACTACGTGCTCTGCTGCGCTGGTCGCGTGGCGAACTACGAGAACCTCGGTCTTGAGGAGCTGGGCATCGAGGCGAGTCGCCGCGGCATCGTGGTGGACGACCATCTGCGCACCAGCGTGCCGACCATCTTTGCGAGCGGCGACGTTATCGACAAGCAGGTCCCACGCCTCACGCCCACGGCAGAGTTCGAGTCAAACTACATCGCCGCGCAGATCCTGGGCGACGTCTCGCCCATCTGCTATCCGGTTGTGCCGAACTTGGTGTTTACGCTCCCGCGTATCGCGCAGGTGGGCGTTACGCTCTCCGAGGCTGAGGCCAATGCGGACGCCTACCGCATCGACGAGTGGCACTATGGCCCGCAGAACGAGTGGGTGGACAATCGCGAGCTGGACATCGATATGACCCTCGTGCTAGACAACGAAGGCCACCTCGTTGGTGCGGCCATCTATGGCAGCGAGGCGGGAACGTGGATAGACTTCCTCACGCTCGTGATCAACGCCAAGCTTACCGGAGCGGACATCCGCAAGATGATCTTCGCATTCCCCACGCAGACCTACATGCTCGCCAGTCATCTCGCCATGGCGCTCGTGGCTCGATAGCCTACACCGAAAGAACCGTCCAAATCCTTTCAGCGTCATGGACAAGCGCCGTGCTCAAACAGTCCTCGCTCCTGCAGAACTGCGCGCGGCGCTTGTTCATGGTACCTTGCAGACCTGACGTTTCTTTCGGGGGTTGGTAGGGATAGCTCCTCCTTGGGTACGTTTCCGCGACGTACCCAAGGAGCTAGCTTAGCCTTTCCAGTTTTTCGTCAACTCGTCAACGATCGTGGCACAGCTCACGATCTCGTGGATGTGGCTGATGCCGTTGCCCACCGAGACGTAGCCCTTGTCCATGTCTCCCTCAAGCATGCCGATACGCAAATTGGCGAAGCCACTCAGATAGCATGCAGAATAATCTTTGCTGGTATAAAAGAATACTTATGAGGTAGATCATGGTATTTTCGGAACGCGACGTCCCCCTGCTGGACGACGAGAATATCTACGACACAGAATGTCCAATTCTTTGGGCCATGAGGGTCATTGGCCAGAAGTGGAAGCTGCCCATCTTGTGGTACATCCGCGACAAGGGCACCATTCGCTACAACGAGCTCAAGCGCAAGGTGGTTGGCATCACGCCTACCATGCTCACCAAGTGCCTGGTGGAGCTCGAGGGGGCTGGGCTAGTGCACCGCGAGCAGTATCTGGAGATTCCGCCGCGCGTGGAGTACAGCCTCACGGAGCAGGGGCTCACGCTTTTGCCCGCACTCGACGAGCTCTACCGCTGGGCCGACGCGCAGATGCACGCTGGCTAGGGTACGCGTGCCATCGCGGAGCCGTTGATGTCGCAGCTGGTCTTTCAGCGCGACGGTGAGTTTTCAACCTGATCAGAGTGAGAATTGATGTGAGACAGCTCCTTACACAATCTGGCTAAGTGCAGCTCACCATGTCGGTGGTTGGGCGACCACTCCTTCCAGCGAACCCTTGGAGAGCTCTTTCGCCACTAAGGGAAGCATGTAGAGGGGAGGTAGCGAACCTGGCTCTCGAGCATCCATGAGGTTAGCATCCCGTATGCCGTACGCTCAAGCATGTCCACCTCCAGCATGTCGCTAACACAACACAATAATAGGGTGAATATGCCGCTAACACAACATGATAGGGGGCTGATT
>CACXZL010000080.1 GCA_902772085.1 uncultured Coriobacteriaceae bacterium
TACGGTGGGTACAAACGGCTCTTGACGTACTATGTTACCGCAGTGCCGGTGAGGTCGATGATAAGAAAGCGGGTTTCCTTGCGCGATACGTGCGAAAGGAAACCCGCATACGAAATCATGAGGCTATGGTAAGACCTAGAGGATGGGGCCACCGCAGCTGACGCTCATGTAGTTTACATCGCGGATGGCGACGCCGCCGTTTGGAATCGAGTCGATGACGTTTCCGTTACCGATATATATGCCTACGTGTCCTGGATAGCGACCGAGGCAGTTGTAGAACACGAGGTCACCGTAGTTCAGCTGGCTAACGCTATAGACGAGGCCACCGCCCGCTGCGACCTCAGCTTGCAAGGACTCGGGGGAACTGGAGCGAGGACCGCGGCCCAGTGCGTAGTCTACGACACCGGAGCACGTAAACACAGAGCTGCTGGGGCTGCCCGTCCAATAATAACCGCTATAGGAATAACCAGAGCCTATGATGGAATACGCATTTGCCACAAAGCTTGCCACGTCGCTGGCGGAAGATGCGCTCCGCATGCTGCCGCTGTAGCTTGAGCCGCCATCGGAGCTTGAAGAGCTGTCGCCGTTGTCGGAGCTGCCGCTCTCGGAAGAAGTGTCATTTGAGCTTGGCGAAGGACTCGGGCTCTCCGTGGTGGTGGGTTGTACAGGCTCGGCAGTTTGGGTAGCTGCGGCTTGCCTGCGGGCAGCTTCCTCGGCTGCCTGCTGGCGTGCAGCCTCCGCAGCCGCCTGCTGACGTGCTGCTTCTTCTGCGGCTTGTTGACGCGCTGCCTCCTCGGCCGCCCTGCGGGCCTCTTCCTCGGCCTTGCGTCGAGCTTCTTCCTCAGCCTTTCTGCGGGCCTCTTCCTCAGCCCTGCGCTGTGCCTGAGCCGCATCTGCGCGCGAAGACTGCTCGGCGGCTTGACGCTGGGCAGCGTCCGCCTCGGAAATTTTCTGCTGAATCTCGGCCGAGAGCTGAGCCTGATACGATTCCACTGCCGCTACCGCCTGTTCGGCTGCCGCTACACGCTCTTCCTGCACTGCCTGCTGCTCTTCTTGGAGAGCCTGTTGCTCCTCGAATTCGGCATGCTCCTGATTGAGCCTGGCCTCGAGTTCCTTGACCTTGTTTATAACGGCAGTTTCGTATTCGGCGACTTTGTTTGCATACTTGATACGGGAGATCAAATCTTCAAAGCTGGAGGCGTTGAGCGCGACCGACAAGAGCGTGGGGCGGCCGTTCCTATAGCTGTCTGCCACGATTTTGGCCAGCTTGCTCTTTGAAACGTCCAAGTCCCCACGGGTCTGCTCTATCTGGACGTCGAGCTCGCCGATGTGCTCTTTTGTCGCTTCAAGCTCATTTGTGATGGAAATAAGGTCGTATTCTGCGACCTCGGCCTCCTGTGACAACTCGGTCAAGCGGGCCTGCGCCTCCTGAACCTGACCCTCAAGTACGGACTGCTGCGTCCGTGCACTGTCTGCGCGCTGCTGTGCAGCTGAAGCTGCTGCACGAGCATCCTCCTCAACTTTGCGGAGGTCATCAATGGTGTCTGCTATTGCGGGCGTCGCCATCGGTGCGACGAGGGAGGTCGACAGTATGCACGCAAGTGCAACCCTCCCTAGACTTGGCGTAAATCGTTGCTTCTTCATCTACACACCTCTTCTGTCACATAATCTATATTGTCATACAGTACACACGACATGAGTCTCAATTATACAAGGGGAATATGTTGTGTTTCCAATCTCCATGAAAAACCGTACGAAGCTTGTAGAACCCTGAGGATTGCCATCTGCGACCTGTGGCCTGTTCGCCCCGGGCGGCGCAGGGGTTGTCCGTGCTCAGACAGGCCTCGCTGCGCTGCGGAACGGCACACGGACAATCCCCTGCGCCGCCCGGGGCGAACGGACGTTGCTGTCGTGCTTTGAGGGTGTGGGGCATGCCCTTGTTGAGCGGCGTGGTAAAAAAGGCCCCTTCCGACTGGGGATATGGATCACAGTCGGAAGGGGCACGTGAGTGGTGTTGCGGGTATGGATTAGAGTGCGAGGCCGCCGGGGGATTGGATGCCGGGGACGGCGGGGATGGTGGAGAAGCCGCGCTCGAGCTCTTCGTCGGTGGGGATGTGGTCTACCATGCGGCCTTCGTTGTACGCCTCGTATGCCGTCATGTCGAAGTATCCGGTGCCCGTGAGGCCGAAGAGGATCACCTTCTCCTCGCCCGTCTCCTTGCATGCCAGGGCCTCGTCGATGGCGACGCGAATGGCGTGGGCGCTTTCCGGTGCGGGAAGGATGGTCTCGAGCTTCGCGAACTGCTCGGCTGCGGCGAAAACGTCGGTCTGCTTCACGGCTATGGCCTCGAGGAACCCGTCATGTTTGAGTTGAGACACCACGGGGCTCATGCCGTGGTAGCGCAGTCCGCCGGCGTGGTCGGGACTGGGGATGAAGCCGTTGCCGAGCGTGTACATCTTGCAGAGCGGGCAGGTCTGGCCGGTGTCTGCGAAGTCGTAGGCAAAGCGACCGCGGGTGAGCGAGGGGCAGCTTGCGGGCTCTACGGCGATGAAGCGCGTATGCGGCTTGGTTCCGAGCAGCTTGTCGCGCATGAAGGGGGCGATGAGTCCACCGAGGTTCGAGCCGCCGCCGGCGCAGCCAATCACGATGTCGGGGTATTCATCGATCTGCTCGAGGGCGGCGTAGCTTTCCAGACCGATGATGGATTGGTGTAGAAGCACTTGGTTGAGCACGGAGCCAAGCTGGTAGCGCCCGCGGTTCTCTGGCACATGCAAGGCGCGCTCCACGGCTTCCGAGATGGCGGTGCCGAGCGAGCCTGAACGATTTGCCTCGTTCGCGTACATCTTGCGGCCGATCTCGGTCTCTTGCGAGGGAGAGGGAGTCACATGCGCGCCAAAGGTCTGCATGACGGAGCGGCGGAACGGCTTTTGCTCGTAGCTCGCGCGAACCATGAAGACGTCGCAATCCAGTCCGTAGTGCGCGGCCGCCTCGGAAAGGGCGGTGCCCCACTGGCCTGCCCCCGTCTCGGTGGTGATGGTGGTGAGACCTTGTTGGGCCGCATAGTAGGCCTGGGCAAGTGCGGAGTTGAGCTTGTGCGACCCGCTCGTGTTGTTTCCCTCAAACTTATAGTAGATCTTCGCTGGGGTGCCGAGGGCCTTCTCCAGGTTGTAGGCTCTGCAGAGGGGACTGGGCCGGTATACCTTGTACATCTCGCGCACGCCGTCGGGGATATCCACAAATGCGGTATCGTCATCCAGTTCCTGGCGGCAGAGTTCCTCGGCAAATACGGGAGAGATGTGTGCGACCTCGGCCGGCGTGCCATCGGGAAGAAGCATGCGACCGGGCTTGTTGGGCATGTCGGCGCGGATGTTGTACCATTTCGAAGGAATCTGCTCTTCGGAGAGATAGATGCGATAGGGATCCTTGCGGAATGAAGCGTTCTGCATGATTGCCTCCTTCTTGGGCGCCAATGCGTCCAAATCTTGAGGACAGACAGAAAAACGCCTGTCCTCGCCCATAGGGTCTCGAGGACAGGCGATAAAGCCTGCGGTGCCACCTCGATTAACGAACGCGCACATTCGTTCTCTCTGTGGAAGGCTGCCACCTTCCTGCTCTGTAACGGGAGCACCCGTCGCGACTTCCACGCACAAATCACGCTTCTTCGCGCCCTCTGCGGGTCCATTGTGCCTGCCTGCCACCGCTCGGATCTCAGCTGCCCGAACTCTCTGTACGCGCATTTGCAGGTTTTACTTCCGCATCATCGGTTTCGGTGTTGCTATGCAATTGACGATATAGTACACGCTGAAAACACCTAAGACGATAAAGAAATAAGATGGAAACCAAACTTAGGCGTTTTCGAAATCCATCATGTGAACGTTGTAGGATCCTTGGGGTATCATCCAGCCGTTGGTTCCACGTGCCGTATCGCAGATACAGGCCGTGCCGTCGGTGTTTGTGACATAGACGATTCCGTGATCGCCCCAACTCCCGCCTTGAAGCTCTATCTCCACGCCTTGTGCCGTGGCGTCCTCAAAACCCATGTACTGCAGGCAGAAGGAAAGGAAGGAGGCGAACTCGTAGCAGTTGCCACTGCAGCCGTTTTCATAGTACATACGCGCATACTGCGTACGCCAATTCTTGCCAGAAGGATGCTGGGCCGTTTCTCGCTCCACGTAGTCCGACCATGCGATGGCCTTGTACATCTCCAATGCGGCAGCATCTTTGTTCATAGAGGAGTCTACGACCGAGTCGACGAAGGCCTTTACCTCTCCGTCGAGTACGGAATCACCTGAGGTGTAGGTGCCGGAGGTCGTCCACGGATCCTCAACGCCTGACGATGCCTTGGATTTCTCCGTCTTTGACTTCGAGCTCGAATCCGACGAAGACGAAGAAGAAGTGCTTGACGATGAGGTATCCGAATCAACGTCTGAGTCCGATGACGAGGATTCTTGCGAATCGTCCGATATCTTCGAGAGCTGCTCGGTGAGGGTGGTGACTTGGCGCTTGGCCTGAGTCGTCTGGCGTTCGGCTTCCTCGATGCGGGGGACGTACACGCTTCTCGTGATGATAAAGGTCGCTGCGACACATACCACGACGATGATAAGCACCGCGACGAGAGGCACGCCACGCCTTTGCGGCGTTTGCTTCTTGGAGCCCTTATCGGCATATCTGCGATCGTTCTGTGCATAGGGGTGGCGACCCCTTTGCTGATCGGCGCTGGTCGGACGAGTCTGACGAGGCGGACGCGAGCCGCTGGCGCCTCTTGACGAGGCGTAGGACTGCCCCGCGCTTCGACCCGTGGGGTTTTGCACAGAGGCAGGGTTCGTCCTTCGTCTCGCGTTGCGAAGAGCCGGTCTTTCTTGTGTGCTTCCTACATTATCATCCACTAAGGTCTCTCCCTTACTGATGTTGATGGGGTATATAAAAGAAAACGATGTCTTTGGACATGTGCGTGCAACACAACGCCTAGAACTGGTTGTATATGAACTCCGCCGATGATCCAAATCCCGAGAACGTCACGAAGAGGAAGATCGCCGTAAGGGCGGCAGCCACGCTTGCGCAAACCAGTGCGTCAGCGGCGATCGGGTGCTCCTCGAGAAAAGCGTCATAGCGCGCACGTATGGTTTTGTTCTTGCTGCGTGCCATGTTACTTCCCTTCCGTGGCGAATTCGTACAGAGACTTCTCGGCGTCGATCCAGCCCGTCCACCCAAAGTGAACAATGTCAAACAAGAAATGCTTGTCGTATTCGTGATCGGAAAAATCAGCAAGTTGTGCCGTCGGATGAGATTGGACGATGCTCCTGATGTGCTGGTAGGCTGCCGATCTCGTCTCAAGGCTGATGCCGATGTGGTCATAATACTTACCGAGCACGGGCTCTATCACGACCAGTGGTTTGATGCCACAGGAATCGCACACCGTGAGGAAGAGCTCCAGATCGTCGTATTCGGGTGTGTCGGTATACGTCTCATCGGCCCGTGCGTCCTTGAGGGACTCAAGTGCGGGCTCAAGCTGGCTCGCATAGAAGTCGTCTTCGATGCCCCAGTCGTTGTTTGTGCTCAAACGCTGGGCGTCACGGAGTGCCTGTGCATGGAGCTCGGCCCAGTCTGGAGTCTGAACCGGTCCCGCTGCCAGGGGGATGCCGGCGGCGCGCGTCTCGTTGAGCTGACTTCTCAACCTGAGGTCGTCTATGCCGCCTATAACCATGCCGTCTATGATGTCGAGCGGGTTTTGCGGTGCGGCTGATCGGACGGTGGTCTCGTCTATGCCCTGCTCGCTGAGTCGATCCTGCGCCTTTGCCACCACGTCCCGTGGTATGCGGGGGTTTGAGCAGAACTCGCGATACAGGGTATAGGAGAAGCGGGTGGAGAAGGTGCTCGCGTCCAGGCCTCCGTCGGTGAACATGCCCAGCCCTACGATGAGGGCAACCTTGTCCTTGGGCAGGCCTTCCTTGGCAAGTGCTCCGAGGGCTATGGTGTCCCAGAGGGACTGGTCGAAGGCCTCGCCGACCAGCATGAACCTCGCTCCGTAGTTGTGGGTTCCGAAGGTCTTTGCAGGAATCTGGGGAACGAGGCGTGCGGGTGTGGAAAACTCCGATGAGCCGAGGACGAGCAACGTCTCGTCGGTGAGATTTGCATGAATGAAGTCCACGCTCGACGACTTGGCTCCAGAATACACATAGCCATAGTCCATCGAATCGTCGTACACGTCTTGCCGCGGCAGTATGAGGGACGTTGCGACGACGATGCAGATGGCTATACCTATGCCTGCCAGCAACGCACCAAGGCGTCTATGTAGCGTGTGCGCTTCCATGCGAATCTCTCTACCCGACTACATGCGTTCGCGAACGCGCGCAATGATCTTGTTTACGGTATTCATCTCTTCGCGCTCAAGCTCAGTGGGAGCGATGGAGATGCCGAAGTTGTCCTTGAGGGCGACGAGAAGCTCGATGGCCGCCATGGAATCGAGGATGTCCTCCTCAAAGAGATCCATGTCGAGGTCCTCTGCCGCTTCGTCCTCTCCTGAAATCTCAACGACGAGATCGATGATCTGCTGATCTATGCTTGCCATGAGTGTCTCCTTTCAAAAAAACAAGTCGATGAGGGTATATTAGCGTTATGCGCCCAAGCCGAGGAGCGGCGATACGACATAACCACCAAATAGCGCAAAGCCGAAGAAAACGACCACCATCGTGACCAACCAAGAAACGATGCCGAACCAACGGTCACGCCTGTGCTTCTTGTAGAACTTCCATTTCTTCTGCAGGAAATGGCAGCCGGCGAGCATGACGCCATGATAGAGGCCGTACACGATATAGTCCGCGGTAATGCCGTGCCACACGCCCATGAGCGTCATGTTTACCATGAAGCCGACGCAGGCGGTGGTGAGCCGGGACGCGAAGAGCTTGCGCGAGATGGCGAATTGGGAGAAGCGCATAAACACGAAGTCGCGCAACCACGTGGAGAGCGTGATGTGCCAGCGATCCCAGAACTCCTTGATGTCCTTTGCCACAAAGGGCGCGTGGAAGTTTGCGGGAACCTCTATGCCCATCGCCAGCCCAAGGCCCATGGCCATGTGTGAGTAGCCAGCGAAATCGAAGAAGAGGCGCGCAACCTCGACCATCCTCTGTGTTTTTTTATCGCGGACCCCATGAACTTGTAGAGCGCGCCCAGGACGAACCAACCCAGACCTCTATAGAGGCGCTCCAAGTAGGCGTCTCTCGAGAGGGGAGTGCGAAGGTCTTGCACAAATGCCCTGCTGCGCATGATGGGGCCGGACGTGAAGGGAGGGAAGAAGCAGAGAAAGGCGAGGTATTCCAGGGGAGACATGTCGTCGATGAGGCCGTCCCTCACCTCGATGAGCACCTGCACCGCCTTGAACGTGATGTATGAGATGCCCAAGAAGCCCGGAAAGTCAGGCGTGAACAGGACCCCGACCTTGTAGAGGGCGAGCGGCGCGATTTGAAGAGCCAGCGCGACTCTATAGAGGGGGACCGCGCGCGGGTTCTCACGGTCGAAGAGCGCCCGCACCCATCGGTAAAGAGTCAGTGAGAGCGCGACATAGGCGATAGCGCAGACAAGTGAGGTTATGGATCGGAAAAACAACAAAAAGAGCATGAAGATCGAGACAACAAGCCCATAACGCCCCAACGGACGCTCTCGCATGCCAAGAAATGCCGCTATCAACACTATGGGTATGCATAGCACGAAGAAAGCTGGCTCCGCATAAAAGTCCATAAATGCCGCCCCAGTCCCAGTCGCCGTCTGCGCTATCCGATGGCTATTTGTTTATAACGGGCATGTCCTCGCCATAGCAGTTGTCTTGCTCGTTCTTCGAGCCGCCGCAGCCCGCCATCGTGAGCGAGGCCATGACGAGGGCGAGAACCACAAAGAAAGAGATGAAGGAGCGCTTGCGTCCGGTCATAGGTATACTCCTTTGACTGTATATGGTTATTGAGCACCTTACGATACCACAACCGACGCCTGAAGCAAGAGGCCCCAAAATGGACACATCAACGCGTGACAATCGCCCGGTGGGGCCAAGGCGGCGTCGGAAGGGCTGCAAGGTTGGCGTTTGCCTCGCGGCGCGGAGGGCGACTGGTATCGACGGAGGTTGTGGAGGACATATGGAAGAGTGGCAATTGTTTGAGGCGCTGAAAAGACGCGGCTACGTCAGGGAGGACGGACTGTCGAGATGGGGCAGGCCGGTGCTCAGGACGTGGGCCGAAGGTGACGAGCCTCAAAGGCGTATGGATGCAAGCGCCTTGCAGCGGAGATTCGTCGCATGTGCCCATGCTACGCCGTCTCCGGGCGAGGACCTCTGCGCCAGTTGGGTGGAGCAGGCGTTTTCTCGTCTTGGCCTCGGTATCGTGCTGGGCAATGCACGGGAACTGTACGACGGCTACTGTCACTATACAAATACCTCAGACCTCAAGGTGGGAATGGTCGTTGCGGTGCCCTCGCATCCGTATACGTCGCGTGGGCCTGACCTCGGGCATGTGGCATTGTATACCGGCGACGCGACGGTGATGGACGCGGTGGGAAAAGACGTGCGGAGGGTGCCATTGTGCCTTTGGCTGAGCGCGTATGGGCTCATGGCGGACCCGCGATGGGGTTGGCTCGGAAGCATCGGCCTGTCCTAGGGGAGACGGTGGTTGTTTCGGTGCGGCGCACGATTACACCTCAGGGAAATCGTGCTATACTCGCACGGCTGCACAGCAACAACAAAAGAATGGGTTCAAAGGTGTCTCTTGAAAACCACCTCAAAAAAACAAGGAGTGATCGTGCATGGGTAGAATGCTCAGACGGTTGGGTGAGCTTACGAACGAAGTGCCTCCCCTCATCTTGGCCTTTCTGGTCCTCTCGGTAGTGGGAATGAATCTTCTGGCAAACAAAAGCATAAACACAGGCGTGGACTGGCTTGCGCTCAATTGCGGGATACTGCTCTCATGGCTCACGTTCATGTGCATGGACGTGCTGACGCAGTGCTTCGGCCCGCGCGTATCCACGGTCATGTCGATGGTGGCGATCGCGGCGAACCTCTTCATGGCGCTGATCTTCTTCATCGCGAGCAGCATTCCCGGCGTGTGGGGCGAAAGCTTCGTCGAGGGTAGCGAGGCGGTCATAAACCATGCGCTCGACAAGACCTTCAGCGGCACGTGGTTCATCGTCCTGGGCAGCTCCGTCGCGTTCGCCGTGTCTTCGGTGGTAAACAACTTCCTGAACTGGTTCATCGGCAAGAGCCTGCCGAGCCACAAAGGCTTCGGCGTCTTCGTCCTGCGGAGCTACGTGTCGACGTTCATAGGGCAGTACGTGGACAACTTCGTCCTTGCCGTGCTGGTGGGCACGACGTTCTTCGGCTGGTCGCTTCTGCAATGCGCGACCTGCGCCCTTACCGGGGCGGTGCTCGAGCTCTTGTTTGAGGTGTTCTTTTCGCCTGTGGGGTATCGCATAGCCTCCGCGATCGCGCCGGATCGCGTGGGGCCGCGTGCCGAGAGGGTGGCGGAGCGGTAGCCTCTGTGGAGGCGAGTCCCAGACAATATGGGCGTCGCCGTGCTCCCATCGCTTGGTTTTCGGGTATGATAGGACTGTTTTTTCCCGACAGTCCGAAATGACGACATCGGTGAGCCCTTGCCCCTCCTGGGGAATTATGATCGGGAATCGATGCCTGAGGACACTACCCAGGAGGAGCCTATGAAAGCTTACTTGCAAGAGTCATCTTCCGTGCTGCAAGAGCAGCAGACGGACGGTGAACGAGGCCTGAAGTCCGCCGAGGCGCAGTCGCGTCTCGACAAGTACGGGCCAAACAAGCTCGATGAAGGTGAGAAGACGCCGCTTTGGAAGCGATTCTTCGCCCAGATGGCAGACCCGATGATCATCATGCTCATCGTGGCGGCCATCGTGTCTGCCGTGGTGGGCATCTACGAGGGCGGCAACGAAGGCTTCGCCGACGTGGGCATCATCCTCTTCGTCGTTATCCTGAACTCGATCCTCGGCGTCGTGCAGGAGAGCAAGGCGGAGCAGGCGCTCGAGGCGCTGCAGGAGATGGCAGCCGCGCAGAGCAAGGTCATTCGCGACGGCCGCATCGTGACGGTGCCGTCAAGTGAGCTGGTGCCTGGCGACGTGGTCGTGCTCGAGGCCGGCGACTCCGTTCCCGCCGACTGCCGTATCTTGGAAAGCGCCAGCATGAAGGTGGAGGAAGCCGCTCTTACCGGCGAGTCCGTGCCGGTGGAGAAGCACGCGCAGGCGCTCTCCATCAGCAAGGGGGAGGACGACGTTCCTCTGGGCGACCGCAAAAACATGTGCTACATGGGATCGGTCGTCGTGTATGGTCGCGGCAAGGCCGTGGTCGTGGGCACCGGCATGGAAACCGAGATGGGCAAGATCGCCGACGCCCTGGCCAAGGCAGAGGACGAGCAGACGCCGTTGCAGATAAAGCTCGCCGAGCTTTCGCGCATCCTTACCATCCTTGTCGTCGGCATCTCCGCGCTCATCATCGTGGTGGGCATGATCAAGAACGGCGGCCTCGCGTTCTTCAACGACATCGGTCTCGTGCTCAACACCTTCATGGTCGCCGTGTCGCTGGCGGTCGCGGCAATTCCCGAGGGCTTGGCCGCGGTGGTGACCATCGTGCTTTCCATCGGCGTGACCAAGATGAGCCATCACAACGCCATCATCCGCAAGCTTACTGCGGTGGAGACGCTCGGATGCACGCAGCTCATCTGCTCCGACAAGACCGGTACCCTCACGCAAAACAAGATGACTGTCGTGCGCCACGAGGGCGAAGACATGACTTCGCTCGTGCGTACCATGGCGTTGTGCTCGGATGCAAAGTGGGATGACATCGAGCAGGTTGCCGTGGGCGAGCCCACCGAGGCGGCTCTTGTGGCCGACGCCGCAAAGCTCGGCTTCACCACGCGCGACCTCGAGTCGAGCCGTCCGCGCATCGGCGAGGCGCCTTTTGACTCCGGGCGAAAGATGATGTCGGTCGTCGTTCGTTCGCGCAGCGGCAAGATCGTGCAGCACACCAAGGGTGCGCCGGACGTGGTATTGAGCCGCTGCACGTACGTCAAGCGTGAGAACGAGATCGTTCCCATGACCGAGAAGATTCGTGCGGAGATCCTCAAGGAAAACAAGGATATGGCCGACCAAGCGCTCCGCGTCATGGCGGCAGCTCGTCGCAACTGGGACGAGGTTCCCGAGAGTTTCGACCCGGATTTCCTCGAGCACGACCTTATCTACGTCGGTCTGTGCGGCATGATAGATCCGGTGCGTCCCGAGGTGAAAGACGCCATCGCCGAGGCGCATTCCGCAGGTATTCGCGTCGTGATGATCACGGGGGACCACATCGACACGGCGGTGGCCATCGCCAAGGAGCTCGGTATCATCGAGCGGCGCGAGCAGGCTATAACCGGTGCCGAGCTCGACCGTATCTCAGACGAAGAGCTTGCCACGCGCATCGAGGAGTTTGGCGTGTACGCCCGCGTGCAGCCCGAGCACAAGGTGCGCATCGTCGACGCCTGGAAGAAGAAGGACAAGGTCGTTGCCATGACGGGCGACGGCGTAAACGACGCGCCTTCCATCAAGAAGGCCGACATCGGCGTGGGCATGGGCATCACGGGCACCGACGTCACCAAGAACGTGGCCGACATGGTACTTGCCGACGACAACTTCGCGACGATCGTCGCTGCCGTGGAAGAGGGTCGCCGCATCTACGACAACATCCGCAAGTGCATCCAGTTCCTGCTCTCCTCCAACTTGGCCGAGGTCATCGCCGTGTTTGTGGCGTCCATGATCGGTTTCACCATCCTTGAGCCCGCACATCTGCTCTGGATCAACCTCATTACCGACTCGCTGCCGGCACTGGCGATGAGCATGGAGGACGCCGAGCCTGGCATCATGAAGCGTCCGCCGCGAGATTCCCGTGAGGGTATCTTTGCGGGCGGCATGGGTCTCGACTGCCTGGTGCAAGGTGTCGTGATCGCCGCCCTCACGCTCATAAGCTTCTACTTCGGCACCGTGGCTGAGTATCCAAACATCACCATCGCCGAGCTCGTGGCAAATCCCGAGATGGCACATGAGGGCATGACCATGGCGTTCCTCACGCTCTCCATGGTCGAGATGTTCCACTCGTTCAACATGCGCAGCCGTCGTCAGTCCATCTTCTCGCTGAAGAGCCAGAACTGGTGGCTCTGGGGAGCTTTCCTCGTTTCGCTCTTGTTGACGTTCCTGGTCATCGAGATTCCGTTCTTGGCACATATGTTCTCCTTCACGGTGCTCGATCCCATCCATTACGGCATAGCAATGGGAATTGCCGTGCTGATCATCCCCATCATGGAGCTGTATAAACTCATCATGAGGGGCATGGAGAAGAGCGGGGCGTAGGACTGAGGCCCCGGGATTGTCTTTTCCATACTCAAACAGTCCTCGCTTCGCTGCGGAACTCGTATGGA
>CACXZL010000081.1 GCA_902772085.1 uncultured Coriobacteriaceae bacterium
TGACGCCGGACCATTTGGAATGGCATGGTACCATGGAGCGTTACGCCGAGGCGAAAGAGCGTGTCTTTCACCAGATGGATGAGCATGATCTTGCGATAGTGTCGGAAGAAGACGAGTGGTGCCGTGCGACCATAGGTCGACTTGAGGACCGTGGGTTGCGCGTATGCCATGTTTCCGTGCATTCGGAGCCAACGGCACCAAACGCTGCCTTCGTACGTGACGGCCGTCTCGTGGTGCGCTTGGCTGGCGTCGAACACAACCTTGTCTCTGCACACAATCTCGCCATTCAAGGTGAGCACAACGTACAGAATGCGCTCTGTGCGTCTGCGCTCGCTCTTGATCTTGGCATCTCAAGCGATGCGGTGAGCCATGGGCTTCTCTCGTTCCGCCCGCTTGAGCATCGTATCGAGCCTTGCGGTGAGATAGATGGCGTACGATACGTGAACGACTCGAAGGCGACGAATGTGGACTCCGTGGTAAAGGCACTCACCGCGTTTGTTCCCGGGCATGTGGTCGTGCTGCTTGGTGGTCATGACAAGGGCACGCAGCTCTCGTCGCTTGCTCACGCTGTCTCTTCGCGATGCAAAGCGGCCGTATGCTATGGCGAGGCGGGGCCACGCATAGCGCAAGCCCTTGCGGACGAGGACGGTGACATGGGCCTCATCATCCGAGAGGCCCCCCACATGAGCGAGGCGTTGGAGGTGGCGCGTACGCTTGCCTGCAAAGGTGACGTGGTGTTGTTGTCGCCCGCCTGCTCGTCGTTTGACGAGTTCAAGAGCTATCGGCAGCGAGGTGAAACCTTCAAGGAAATGGTAGGAAAGCTGGGTCATAAGGAAGCCGTTCGATGAGCGATTTCGCGATAGGTTCGCGCATGGCCAATCAACAGATTCGCAGGTCTCGGTATGCGGGTATAGCATCGAAGCGCGAGGTTGGCAGTGTGCCTGCACGCATTATGGTTCCACGTACGATATTTGTGATTTGCTCTGCCGGACTTGTGCTCTTTGGCCTCCTGATGATTTACTCCGCGTCGTCCATTACGGGGCTTACGTCAGAACAATACGGCTATGACGCTACCTACTTCCTTGTGCGTCAGCTTCTCTATGTGGGAATGGGTCTGGTTTTCGGCGGGATTTTGGCGTGGGTGGACTATCGCAGGTGGAAGGATCGAGCACTCAAGACAGTGTGGGGTCTTACGTTCTTGTCACTGGTGCTGGTGTACACTCCCATGGCTGGACAGGACGCGTATGGCGCAACACGTTGGATTTCCATTCTCGGTTTTACACTTCAGCCGTCTGAGTTTGCAAAAGTCACCATCATCCTTACAGGCGCGCGCATAGCCGAGCAATACTGGGAATTGGGGACTCTTGAGGGCATGGAGGCACTTAAGCTGCTGGGTGTGGGAGTCGCTGTGCCGCTCGGCCTTATACTGATGCAACCTGATAAAGGTACGACGGGTGTCCTTGTGCTAACGCTGCTCGTGATGTGCTATCTTGCTGGTGTGCCAGGCAAAGTGATTGGCGTCTTTTTTCTGGCGTGCATCGGTCTGGCGGCTATCATTGCTCTGCGTGACGATTATTCGCGGGCGCGCATCATGACGGTGTTTGACCCTTTTCGGGATGAGTTTGACGCGGGTTATCAGCTCGTTCAAGGGTTTTATGCCTTCGGGTCGGGAGGTCTTACTGGAGTCGGTCTGGGGCTTTCCCGGCAGAAATACAATTATCTACCCATGGCTCACAACGACTTCATCTTTGCGGTAGTGGGAGAAGAGCTGGGGTTCGTTGGCACGGTGGGTCTGTTGGCTGCCTTTGCCCTTCTGCTGTGGGCGGGACTCAAGATTGCCGAAAACGCACCGGACCTGACGGGCAGGCTGATCGCGGCTGGATGCACCTCGCTCATCATTATCCAGCTTCTGCTCAATGTGAGCGGAGTCATAGGCATCTTTCCTCTCTCAGGTAAACCTGTGCCGTTCATCTCATATGGTGGTTCGTCCATCATCTCCACCCTTATGATTGTGGGGTTGGTACTTTCCGTCTCGTTGAGGTCCGAGCTTCCGCAAACTCCGTATGAAAGACGCCGGGCAGAGTTGAGGATCGCGGACGAAGGCATGTCGATATCACCCAATGGTCCATTCGTTGGATCGACAGCGGCCGATCCCGTTTCACGTCTACGCAGCGTAAACCTATCTGCGGGGATGACAACCCTTCAGATGGGTGGCCGCAGGACGGCTTCACAATACAACACGACTTTGCACGGGCCAGTATCCGATCTTCATTCAGGGTCTTCACGTCTGCGTCTCGTGGATGGCACTGCGTCCAAGCGAGCCGGTACACAAAGCCGTGAGAGGGTAGACACAACACGCATACGACGATTAGACTTAGGCCCGAATTCCGTCGAAAGGTTACGTGGGCGAAGGAACGAGAGGTAGGGGACAAGGTGGAACGTACATTGGATGTTGCCATAGCCGCAGGAGGTACGGCGGGCCATATCAATCCAGCACTGGCCTTGGCAGAGGAATTGGTGAGTCGAGGCCACAACGTGACGTTTTATGGCCAACGTCATAAACTGGAAGGTACGTTGGTTCCGCAAGCTGGTTATGACTTTTTCGAAATCGAGGTATCTGGCTTTGACAGATCGAGACCGTGGTCGATTTTTGGTGCGTTATGGCAGATGAACAAGAGCAGGCGTGCTCTTGCGTCGCATTTTGCTTCGACGGGGGCTCCTTCCGTGGCTGTGGGGTTTGGTGCCTATGTGGAAATGCCGCTTTTGGGATGGTGCTCTCAGAATGGCGTGCCCTATATCATTCACGAGCAGAACTCGGTTCCTGGTCTTGCAAACAAAACCTGTGCGAAAGACGCCGTTTCCGTATGCCTCTCCTTTCCTGGTGCACAAGAGGCCTTTGCGGGAAGGATTGGTCGCGACACTTCATTGGTGCTCACCGGCAATCCCGTGAGACGTTCTGTCATAGCGTCATCGCGTGAGGTGGGACGTGACGCTTTCGGTCTAAGAGAGGACGAGACGGCATTGCTGGTGTTTGGAGGCAGTCTAGGTGCTCGCCATCTGAACGAGGCGATATCCCGTATGAAAGACGAGCTGCTGAGTAGGCCGAATGTGCGGGTCATACACTCTACGGGAAAAGACCTTTACGACGAGGTGACGCAATCACTTACCCTTACTGAGGAGCAGGGCAAGCGGTGGCAGGTGCTTCCTTATATCGACAACATGGGCGAAGCGCTTGCTGCGTGCGATGTGGTTCTTTCGCGTGCGGGTGCTTCCTCTATTGCAGAGATTGCTGCGCTTGCAGCTCCCGCAATCCTCGTGCCCTATCCTTTGGCTACCGCTGACCACCAAACGACCAATGCTCGATATCTCGTGGATGCCGGTGCGGCTTGTCTCGTACCTGACGACTCCTTGGATACCGAGGAGTTCGAGAGTGTCCTTCTTGGCATGATAGACGACACGCAGATGCGTGACACAATTCGCACTGCCTCAAAGAATCTCAAACAGGATCAGGCGGCAAGTGCTTTGGCTGACCAAGTGGAGGCCGCTGTGCGCTAGCAGCGCATACGGGGCAATGCCTTTTTCATGCTACTTTTTCTGATGGCATGAAAAAGGTGTGGACAGTGTCTCTGTGTGCGCGTCTCGGGTACACTTAAGCAACAAAATATGTTTAAGGAGGTCGCATGGTTCAGAAGAAT
This sequence comes from uncultured Coriobacteriaceae bacterium, assembly GCA_902772085.1. Classification (GTDB taxonomy): domain Bacteria; phylum Actinomycetota; class Coriobacteriia; order Coriobacteriales; family Atopobiaceae; genus RUG440. The sequence continues at coordinate 3,696 of CACXZL010000081.1, forward strand.
CGGCATGTAGGCTTTACAAGCGCTCATTTTATCGGTGTCGGTGGAGCAGGCATGAGTGGTATCGCCCTCGTGCTGCACGAACGGGGATGCAAGGTTACCGGCTCGGATTTGAAGGCGTCTCACTATGTTCGTGAGCTTGAGGCGGCGGGCATAGACGTTCGAGTGGGTCATGATGCAAAGACCATCGATGAGATCATGCCCGATGTCATCGTAACCTCTACCGCCATTCCCGAAAGCAACGTCGAGCTCGTTCGTGCCAAAGAGCTTGGAATTCCCGTGTGGCCTCGCGCAAAGATGCTTTCAGCGCTGTCAGAGGACGCCATCACCATAGCGATTGCGGGCACACATGGAAAGACCACCACAAGCTCGATGGTCGCCTCCATGCTCGATGGTATGGGCTTGGATCCGTCATTTCTCATTGGTGGCGTTGTGGAGGGCTATGGCACGAATGGGCGCAATGGAAGCGGTGGATACTTCGTGGCTGAGGCGGATGAGTCGGATGGTTCGTTCCTCTTCCTCAACCCAAACACCATCGTAGTCACAAACATCGAAGCGGACCATCTTGACCACTACGGCACCATGGAACGACTGGAGAAGACGTTTTGCGAGTTCATGAGTCTTGTGGGCGATGACGGCTGCATCGTGATTATGGGTGACGTGCAGCATCATGTGGACTTGGCCCGCTCTACGGGGTGCAAGGTGCTCACGTATGGTTTTGAGCCACAAAACGATTACGTGTGTCGCCAAGTGGGCACAGAAGGACTTTCCACCTCGCTCGAGGTGAGCATGCCCTCTGGCGATGTGGTAGGAGTTACCATTGCCGCAAATCCCGGACGTCACAACATCTTGAATGCGACTGCATCCATCGCTGTCGCAGACGTACTTCACTTGGACGTCGGGAATGCGGCGGAGGCGCTGAGCTGCTTCAAGGGCGCACGACGTCGTTTTACGCAAGTGGGCAGCGAGGCGGGTATCACAGTCGTAGATGACTACGGTCACCATCCTACAGAAATTGCCGCTACGCTCGAAGCGGCTTCGACGCTCGATTTCAAGCGGATAGTCTGCGTTTTCCAGCCCCATCGCTACACGCGTACCCAACTGCTCAAATCGTTGTTTGGTAAGGCTTTTGACCATGCAGACAAACTCTATGTGATGGATGTTTTTCCAGCTGGCGAAACTCCCATACCCGGGATTTCGGGCAAGACGATCGTTTCAGAGGTGCTTCAGAACGGTACGCTGAAAGATGTTACGTATATCGCGAGTAGGCGTGAGCTCGTAAACACGCTCTGTGACGAGTGTCGAGAAGGCGATCTTGTGATAACGCAGGGCGCTGGCGACATAACGCTTATGGGACCGGCGTTCATACAAGCTTTGCGTGAGCGGGCTACTGAGGAATAGCATCCCGTGAAGTCACGTGATGGGCTGCGCACGACAACTGATCGAAGTGGCAAACGATCTCCCAGCGTGGTGGGTTCTACGCTGGGGGATGCTTCTACCCGTCGAAGAAGCAGGTCTCTTCCCAAGGGGGGGATTCGCGGACAAGATGGATTGAAGGTCGCAGAAGGTGCGATGCCGGAGTCTGGATTCACGGGCTCGGGAGATAAACGAGGGCTTGTTCAGCGGGCGCTACGCGTGATCGTCGTGGCATCTGGCACGCTTATCGTACTTCTCATCGTGGGTGCTATAAGCATGGCCATTCTCTCGCACACCGATGCTTTCACCATAGAAAACATCGAGACGTTCGATACGGAGCACATCTTGGCTGCCGACGTTGCACGTCTGGCAAACATAGGAGAAAGGGACACGCTTTTGAATCTTGACGAAAACAAGATTCGCGGGGCGGTTATGCGCAACCCATGGGTGGGAAGCGTAGACATCGAGCGTGTCTTTCCAGATACGATTCGTCTCAGAGTCAACGAGCGAATGCTTGGTGCGGTCGTGGCGATGAGCTCAGGTGGAAAAGCGTGGCTGCTGGGGAACGACAACGTGTGGATAGAGCCATTGAAGCTTGAGGTTGATGAGTCCGAGTCATCGAATGACGTCGCGCTGGCGCAAGCTTCGTCTCTGGGGGTCATACTTATTGCGAACGTGCCGGCAAACGTAGCGCCTGCAGCAGGTTGCGCGTGTACCGATGGTCCGATTCAGGCCGTCATGAATATCGCTGCGCAGCTTTCTGACGAATTCAAGAATCGTATCGTGTGTTATTCGGTGTCGAGCGAAGACGACATATCTTGCATTCTCGACAGCGGAGTAGAGGTTTCTTTGGGGTCAGATACAAACATTCCGACAAAAGAAATGGTGGCAATGCGTGTGCTTCATGACTATGAAGGGCAGGTCACCTACATCAATGTGCGCATTCCCTCCAGGCCTACCTATCGACGCGTCGCTTCTGAGTATGTGACCGAGGGCACAGGAGCAACTGGTACGTCAGTCGAGAAGGAGAGCATCGTGCCAAAGGTCCGAGCCTTGGAAGAGGAGGAAGAGAAGGCTGACTCATCTGACTCGAGCTCTGACACCGCGACCGACTCCTCTGGGAAAAACTCCCGTACTGAGTATGGCGACACGTCAGGTTACGGTGATTCCTACGACGATGCGTATGAGTACGACTATGAGTACGGGTACTGATCCGATGCAGGCTACTCTCTAAGGTCCGAGAGTCGCTACTTGAGGCTCGCAGTGCTATTCAGTTGCAAAATATATGAACCTAAGGCTGAACTTTAGAGTTTGAAACGGCGAACGGTAAGCCATTTACCTGCGGCATCCATATATTCTACAAATTAGTTGACATTATCACAAAGGATGTGTAAATATTACGCGCTTTGCAGGGGGCATTGAGGTTAACTTGAGGTTGAAGGTTTTGGCCTCAGTCAATCGCAGCAGTACGGAGCATTACGCAGCATAAACGCACTACCCACGCACCACCTTCGTCGTGCTTCCTTCAAAGTGACAGTACAACACGTATTATGAACGCACGTCAAACGCACTACAACCGCACTACCATCGAGCACGCACACGGTTGGCACCGCCACCACCCAAGGAGGAAGCATGAACGAGACCAGCATACCAAACAACTACTTGGCCGTGATCAAAGTGGTTGGTGTCGGTGGAGGCGGAACGAACGCCGTAAACCGCATGATCGAGCAAAACATTCGGGGAGTGGAGTTTGTTGCGGTAAACACCGATGCACAAGCACTTGCACTTTCTGATGCCGATATCAAAGTGCACATTGGCACCGACATCACCAAGGGCCTCGGCGCTGGCGCAGTGCCTGAGGTTGGTGCCGAGGCAGCGGAGGATTCTCGCGACGAGATCAAGGCTGCCATCGCGGTCACGTTTGAGGGTCGTCGTCGTTCTCAGAACGCGACTGACGGCATAAAGACCTTGTCCGACAATGTCGATACGCTGATTGTGATTCCAAACGATCGCCTGCTCGATCTCTCAGAAAAAAAGACGACAATGCTCGAAGCTTTCCGCATGGCTGATGACGTGCTGTGCAAGGGCACGCAGGGCATCACTGACCTCATCACGGTTCCTGGCTTGATCAACCTTGACTTTGCTGACGTCTGCACCATCATGAAGGGCGCTGGCACGGCCATGATGGGCATCGGTATCGCCTCTGGCGACAATCGTGCGGTCGATGCCGCTGAAGAGGCCATTTCCAGTCGTATGCTCGAGAGCTCGGTGGATGGCGCCACACGTGTACTGCTTTCCATTGCCGGAAACAAAGACCTTGGCATTCAGGAGATCAACGACGCCGCCGATCTCGTTGCAAAGAACGTCGATCCAGAGGCAAATATCATCTTCGGTACCGTCGTGGACGAGAGCCTCGGTGATCAGGTGCGTGTGACGGTCATCGCCACCGGATTCAAGGACGACAACGTAAGCGTGCCTTCTCCAAGCATGAGCAGCGACCGTAGGTCATCGAGTGCTCGTCAGGATCGTCGCACGTCGCGTCCTTCCGGAAACAGCCGTAGCGCCTCTTCATCCGACGCTTTCGACATTCCCGACTTCCTTAAGCGCAGCACGCGCATGTAGGGCATGTACGGGATGGCTGCACCGAAGCTTGTTCGAGGCACCTGTCGTGGCGTGACCCTGCTGGGGGATTCAACTTGTCCTGGCGGGGTCACGTTCGCCTTCACCGAACGAAGTGGAGGGGTCTCTAAAGGTAGTTTCTCCTCTCTCAATCTTGGTTCGACGTGCGGCGATGACGTGCATGCTGTCGCAGAGAATCGGCTGCGCATGCTAGATGCCTTAAACATACGTCATCTCAGCGATCGGCTCGTATGTCCAAACCAGGTTCACGGAGATAACGTAGCGGTAATAAGCCGTTCCGGTCTTTCGCCTCATGAGGCGCAAAGATACGTGCTTCAGGGAGTGGATGCTATCGTTTGCCTTGAACGTGATGTGCCAGTGCTTCTTTGTGCCGCCGACTGCGTTTTGGTGGTGCTGGTGAGCGAAGGGGCGTTTGCGGTCATCCATTCCGGTTGGAGGGGTAGTCTCGCGCGCATTGCGGGCAAAACGTTGCGCCAGATGGTCGAAGTATCTGGTTGTGAGGTGGCGAAGGTACGTGCGTATGTGGGACCGCATATAGGCGTTTCTGACTATGAGGTATCTCTTGAGCTGGCTGGCAAGTTTGTGGCGGAGTTTGGGACGGCGGTTGTTTCGGGAAAGAGAAACCTTGACTTGGGTGAGGCCGTAGTGGCGGCGCTCATAGATGAGGGGATGGAGCGTTCTTGCATCTGCCAGGTTGCAGGGTCAACTGCCTCGCACACCGACCGCTTCTTCTCCTATCGCAAGGCAAACGGAGTGTGTGGGCGGCACGGTGCCGTGGCTTGCATGCCTACCCCACCGAAGGATGTGGAAGCAGGGGTTTCTCAGAAGATGGGAGAGTGGGACTCATGAGCGAGCACAATACAGTGGAGTACCAGGCTTTCCTGAGGCAAAGGCGTGCCGAACTACAGGAGCGCATTGAGGATGCGGCAAGACGCGTAGGGAGAGATCCTTCCGACATCACGCTGGTCGCCGTCTCAAAGACCGTAGGTGATGGCGAAGTCGAGCAGGCATACCAAATCGGCTATCGTGAGTTTGGCGAGAACCGACCGCAAGAATTGAAGCGCAAGGTGACATCTGTGCGCAACAACCCAGATATGAAAGATGCTCGCTTTCATATGATAGGTAATCTTCAAAAAAACAAAATCAACCAAGTCCTCGGCAATGCAACGCTCGTGCACTCTGTCTCATCAGCGCATCTGGCGCAAGCGATTTCACAAAGGTCGCTGACAAAAGGCAGGGCAACGCCGTGCTTGCTTGAAGTGAACGTATCGGGAGAGGCTTCGAAGTCTGGATTCTCCTTGCAGGACATAGACGAAGCCGTGGACATGACCATGAAGCTTGAGGGAGTGTCTCTGCAGGGTCTTATGACGATGGCGCCTGCAGGCGATTTGGACGCGGCACGTTCCTGCTTTAGCGGATTGAGGGAGCTCAGAGACAAACTCGTCATCCGCACCGGCATGCCACTTTCGGTGTTGTCATGCGGTATGAGCGACGACTTTGAAGTAGCGGTGGAAGAAGGCTCAACGCTGGTACGTTTGGGAAGGATAGTTTTTGACCCGACCTATACGAGCCAGCAGCATAAGTGGATTGTTTAGATAGGGCATCCGGATGAGATTTCATCGGTGCCGTTAATCTGTGAAAGAAGGCGAGACGTTATGGGATTGCTAGATAACCTACGTGAGAGATTTGGCGGAGGGTACGACAACGATTACGATGACGACTACTATGACGATGACTACGATGACGAGGGGTATGAAGACGAACCGCAGGGTAGCGGCATCTTGGGTAACACTTCGAGGCCTGAGGCTGAAAGTGTTGCCGTATACACCAGATCAGGTCGTCCAGTAGGCACAAACGCTGGTGGCACGACGCAGGGACCGGCGTCGAGGAGCACTGGCTCGAATCGTACAATCTCCAGCTATTCGGCCTATCGC
>CACXZL010000082.1 GCA_902772085.1 uncultured Coriobacteriaceae bacterium
CGCCTGCCGTTCCCGCAACCCACGGAGGAGCGCCGCAAGGAGCTCGTTCGCGACTGCAAGCAGCTCGCCGAGGAGTGCCGCATTTCCATTCGTAACGCGCGCAAGGACGCCAACCGCGCCATCGATCGCGACGAGGAGCTTTCCGAGGACCAGCAAAACGCCGAGAAAAAGCGCGTGCAGAGCCTCACCGACAAGTACGTCAAAACCGTGGATGAGCGCCTCAAGGCCAAGACCGAAGAGGTCATGTCGATCTAGTGCCACAACCGGCATGCCTCTTGCTAGGCGAGGCATGAGGGCACGGTATGCGAGGCCTTTCGAGAGGCATGCCTTCTCTCGAAAGGCCTAGAATTATGACGGTGGCAGTACTGGCGTTGGGTGCGCACCCAACGCCTGCGGGAACGGAGATACAATTGCAGAGAGATGAGCAAAAGCTTCGCTCGTATTATGCGGAGGCTCCTGAAGACATATCGTTGGACGACGTAGACCTCAACCGCATTCCCAGTCATGTCTCGCTTATCATGGACGGCAATGGACGTTGGGCCAAATCGCGTGGCATGGCGCGTTCTGAAGGTCACGTGGCAGGCGTCGATTCCTTGCGCGAGGCAGTTACCACAAGCGTGAGGTTGGGAGTGGACGTTCTTTCTGCCTATGCGTTCTCTACGGAGAACTGGAGACGTCCGCAGGAGGAGGTAAACCTTCTCATGCACCTCTTCGCCACTACGCTGGTAAATGAGCTGCCGTTGTTTTATCAAGAAAACGTACGACTGCGCTTTCTGGGCGATATCGAATCCTTGCCGAAGGAGACCTATGAGGTCTTTCGGTACGGTCTCGATGAGACGGCCCACCATGATGGCATGACGTTTGCCCTTGCCGTGAACTATGGATCGCGCGCAGAGCTCGTTCGTGCCGCGCGATTGGTGGCCGAAGACGTCGCGAAGGGGACGCTCAGTCTCGACGATCTCTCACCCGACGACATCTCAGATCGTCTCTACACGCAGGGACTTCCAGACCCCGAGCTTCTCATACGGACCTCAGGCGAGCTGCGCCTCTCAAACTACCTGCTGTGGCAGCTCGCCTATACGGAGATGTATGTGACTGACGTCTTATGGCCTGACTTCACTCGTTGGGAGTACCTGAGAGCCATCAGATCGTTCCAGCATCGCGGCCGTCGATTTGGAGGTGTGGTGGAGTCGTGAGTGCCGATCCATCGGATAAACCCGCAAGCACTGCGGCTCCCGTGGGGCTCGACAAGGGCATAGAGCGCTTGGAAAACCGCAGGGCATCAAAAGAAGAGCGCCGCGCTCAAGGCGTCCTCAAAGGCCAGCGCGTACGCGGATGGACGGAAAAGCTCCTCACGCGGACGCTTTCAGGCATCATATACGTTATTGTTATAATCTTGTGCCTGATTCTTGGGGTGGTGCCTACCGCCTTGCTGCTTGCGGCCATGGCATGGCTTTGCTGCTCAGAGTTCTTCCGCATCTGCAGGATGGCGGGAAGACGGCCAAATGAAATATGGGGCCTAGGGGTCGCCCTGACGTATCCGCTTTTGGTCGCGTTCTGCGGCGAGCGCATCCTCATGGCGCTAACGGCCATGCTGATCATATCTATATCCATCTGGTACGTGTTTAACCCAAGGGCAAACATAGCCGACGTTGGCGTTTCCGTCTTTGGTCCGGTCTATACGTCGTTTACCCTCTCCTGCATCGTGCTCGTACGTGCAGCCACACCGGGGATTGGCATAGAGAACGCGCTGCTCTCCTTGATCGTCATCGGAGCCATGTGGGCGGAGGACTCCATGGCCTACCTCATTGGCTCGGCCTTCGGTGCGCACAAGATGGCGCCGCGCATCTCCCCAAACAAAAGCTGGGAGGGTTTCTTTGGCGGCTTGGTAGGCTGTCTTATAATCTGGTGCGTGGGCGCCGCCTTTCACGTGTGCGGCCTGAGTTGGTCCCTAGCCATCATATGCGGCCTCTGTGAGGGTGTGGTGTCGGTGATGGGCGATCTTTTCGAATCGCGGGTAAAGCGTGGTGTGGGGGTCAAGGACTCGGGAAACCTCCTACCGGGGCACGGTGGCTTGCTCGATCGTATGGACTCGGTTCTCTTTGGGGGGACCGTGGCGTACTTCATCCTGTTATTGGGAGGAATTCTGTGAGTATATTTGAAGACACGGCTGGCAAGGTGGCACGTCGTCGGCCGTTGCGCGTTGCAGTGCTCGGCTGCAGCGGCTCCATAGGCATGCAGACGCTTGACGTATGCCGTCAGCATGCCGACAAGGTGCAGGTCGTGGCCTTGTCCGTGCATTCGTCTACCGAGAAGCTCGTCGGTGTCGCACGCGAGTTTGGCGTACGTCATGTGGCCGTCTCCGATGCGAGCCACGCGCAGGACCCGGTGCTGCAAGAGCTTCCCGCGGGATGCGAGCTCGGTATGGGGCCGCAGGCGGTAAGCGATCTGGCCGTGCTCGACGACGTGGATTGCGTCGTCTCTGCCGTGGTGGGCTTCGCAGGCATGCGCGCAGGCCTGGCCGCCGTCACGGCCGGCAAGGTCTTGGCCTACGCAAACAAAGAATCCATCGTGGTGGGTGGCGACCTCCTGATGCCGCAGGTGGCACCTGGGCAGCTCATCCCAGTGGACTCGGAGCACAGCGCCATCTACCAGTGCCTGGTAGGAGAGCGCCATGCTGATCTGAGGAGAATCTGGCTCACCTGTTCGGGCGGACCGTTCTATGGTCGTACGCGGGAGCAACTCTCGAAGGTGAGCGCTGCGGATGCCCTCGCACACCCCACATGGAACATGGGCGCCAAGATCACCATCGACTCGGCGACGCTCATGAACAAAGGCCTGGAGGTGCTGGAGGCCCACCACCTCTTTGAGGTGGGCGTGGATGACGTGCGCGTGCTCGTGCAGCGACAGAGCCGCATCCACTCCATGGTGGAGTTCTCGGACGGATCGGTGAAGGCGCAGCTGGGGCCCTCGGACATGCGGATTCCGATCCAATACGCTCTGAGCTATCCCGAGCGATGGGAGGCGCCCTGCATGCCTGTGGACTGGTGCTTCGAGCCTGCCCTGACGTTTGGGGAGGCTGACGAGAGCGCCTTCGGGTGTCTGGCGCTGGCGCGCCAGGCTGGGCGCGCGGGCGGAACGCTTCCCTGTGCCATGAATGCTGCCAACGAGGTGGCGAATGCGGCTTTTCGTAAAGGTGCGTGTGGTTTTCTTGATGTGGAGCGCATTGTGTCGTTCGTCATGGATAAGACACGTGTGGAGCGGGTAGATTCTTTGAAACAGCTCGAAGAATGCGATGCCCAGGCACGTGCGTGGGCGCGCGACGCGATACGGGAGGTCACTCGATGAGTATGCTTATGGGCACGCTCTCCGCAATCTTTTGGGGAGTTCTGCTCTTGTCCATCCTGGTGTTTGTGCATGAGGGCGGGCACTATCTTGCTGCACGTGCTTTTGGGGTGCGCGTGACCGAATTCTATCTCGGCCTGCCTTGCAGGTTCAAGCTCTTTCACAAGAGCAAGAAGCATGGCACCGAGGTCGGCGTCACGCCTTTCCTTCTCGGTGGCTACAACAGAATCTGTGGTATGGAGGGCGAACCCGACGATTTGCTTGCAGACGCCTTTGCCATTGTCCAGCGTGAAGGTCGCGTGGATGCCGAAGCGGTGGCGAGCGAGCTCGGCATAGACATAGAGCGCACGTATGCGTTGCTGGTGAATCTCTCAGACCTCGCAGCCATACGCCCTTATTACAATCCCGAGCTTGGGGAGCGGCCTTCGCAGAAGGACTATCCCGCGGCGTTTGAGACGCTTGCGCGCGACAAGGACATGCTCACGGAGTACGACGACGACCATGATTTCGAAGTCGAGGGATTTAGCGATGCCGGCTGTCCGCGGCCTCTTGTCGATCCAGAGGCCCAGCTTGCGATCGAGCAATCGCATACATATAAAGGCGTGAGCGTGCCGAAGCGCCTTGCCATCCTTTGCGCGGGACCGTTCGTAAACCTTCTGCTGGCGTTTGTGCTCGCGACGGGCCTTTTCATGGCGACGGAGTATAAGGTGGCAAAAAACGTCAACGTCGTGGGAGAGGTCACCCAGGGCTCGCTTGCCGAGACTGCTGGCCTGAAATCGGGTGACACTATCCTGAGCGTAGGCGATACGGCCGTGACCGACTGGGTCTCGATTTCTGACGCCTTGGCAAATGCCCGCGAGGATGGCAAGGACTTCACCATCACCTACGAGAGGGATGGCAAGCAAACAAGCGCCCTCGTGGACATGCCGGAAAACGAGAAAGTGGACCTGATCGGCGTGAGCGCCTCTACGGAGTCGTACCATCTCTCGCCGGTGGAGGCCATGCAAGCTGCCATTGGATATGCGGGAATGGTAGGCAACGCCGTGGTGAAGCTCATCATGCCGCAGCATACCATGGAGGTGCTGAGCCAGTCGTCGTCCATCGTGGGGATCTCGGTGCAAGCCTCCGAAGCCGCTGCCGCTGGCATCGCGGATATCATAGCGCTGATGGCGGCGGTGTCCATGTCGCTTGGCTTCATGAACCTCCTGCCCATTCCTCCGCTCGACGGAGGAAAGATTCTCATCGAGCTCATACAGGCCGTCATCCGTCGTCCGCTGTCTATGAAGGCCCAGACGGCTATCAGCTACGTGGGGTTGGCGTTCTTTGCGTTCGTTTTCATCGTGGTCGTGCGCAATGACGTGATGCGGTTTATCGCGGGGTAGGTGAGGTACATGGCTATAGATGCAACGGCGGTCCCTCGGGAATGCACGCGTCAGGTGATGGTGGGTAGCGTCGCCGTCGGTGGCGGCGCACCCGTAAGCGTCCAGTCCATGTGTACGACGCCGACGTCCGATGTTGATGCCACGCTGGCCCAGATTGGGCGATTGGCAGATGCCGGTTGCGAGATCATACGGGTGGCCGTGCCAAACGAAGCCGCCCTGGACGGCTTCGAGCGCATATGCAAGCAGTCTCCCCTGCCAGTGGTGGCCGACATCCACTTCGATCACAAGCTTGCCATCGCATCGGCACAGCGCGGGGCGGCGGCCTTGCGCGTGAACCCCGGAAACATCGGATCGTTTGAGCGGGTGGATGCCGTCATAGACGCTGCGGGCGTTGCTGGCATACCTATACGCATCGGGGTAAATGCAGGCTCGCTACACAAAGACGTGGATGAGCGACAAGACCTTACGCTCTCGCAAAAACTCGTAGCGAGCTGTGCTTCCTTCGTGGAGCATTTTGAATCTCGTGGATTCAAGGACATCGTGCTTTCCGCAAAGGCGCACTCCGTGTCCGTGACGATCGAGACGTACCGCATGCTCTCCGAGCGGCTGCCGCGCTATCCCCTTCACGTGGGCGTGACGGAAGCGGGGACCTTGCGCCAGGGGACGGTCAAGAACTGCGCTGCGGTGGGAACGCTGCTGGAGGCAGGCATCGGCGACACCATGCGGCTCTCGCTTACGGCCGACCCCGTGGAGGAGGTTGACGTGGCGTGGGAGCTTCTTGCCGCCTTGGGCATGCGGAGGATTCGGCCTGAGTTGGTGAGCTGCCCGACGTGCGGGAGGACGCAGGTGGGGCTCATCGCCATGGCCGAAGAGGTCGAGAGGCGCTTGCGTGACGTGAGGAAGCCCATAAGCGTGGCCGTGATGGGATGCGTCGTGAATGGGCCTGGCGAAGCGCGTGACGCGGACATAGGCATCGCCTGCGGCAAAGGCAGTGGCTTGATCTTTGCGGGAGGAAAGCCCTTGCGCAAGGTCGCCGAGGAAGACCTCGTGGACGAGCTCTTCGCCGAAATCGAGAAGCTCGGATAGGGCTTGTTTGCCAAGGGCGTACGAAAGGGATAGTCCCTGAAAAGGGTGGTTCCTTATGTGCGCCCTTCCTCTGTCACAGGACGTGCGCGCGAAGGCGGTGGGTGCCTGCGCGAGGTGTACGCTCTCGCCGCGGTGCTCGCCCCCGTGTACACTTCTCGTCCGAGAACGTTCCCTGTCGTGCGCACTCTCGCCGCGCCCCCAGCCACCGCGTACACTTTCCGCCATGTAACGGTCTCTACCGCGCGCACTCTGGGCGCCCGCTCGCCCGCCGTGTACACTTCCCGGCACGCAACGGTCCCTACCGTGAACACTTTTCGGCATCCCCGGCCAAGACGGCGCGCACCGTGCACGATTTCCGTCCCGAACGGTTCCCTGCCGTGTACACAAAGGGGCCAGCATTGTACACGGTAGGGGGTCTCCCGTGATGGAATGTGCGCACGGTGGGGGTGTTGTTTGCCGTTTGCGATTTCCGTCACGGAACGTTCCCTACCGCGTACACTCTCGCCGCGGTGCCCGCCCGCCATGTAGGCTCTCCGTCTGTGAGCGTTCCTTCCCCGTGTAAACAACCGGCCAAGAAGCGTGCGGCGCGAAGACTGTCGGTCCCTGAAGCGGGGTCCGACCTCTCGCGTGCCTACAAGTCTGCAAATTGCTTCATGCGTCCGTCCTGCCGCGACTTCTATATCGATGATGAGACAGAATATCTTGTGGAAGTAATCGACACATGGAACATTCTGATCCGCAAAGCCGGAATCCATAAGGGACATTTCCGCATCCAGCTGCCGGCAAGACCGTACATTGCCGTACGTCTGCGCCGTCCTTCGGAAGAGGATTATCTTGAACCGCTCGAGGATGAAAGCGTTCTGGATATCGTGAAGGAAACCGAACCGGAAACAGTCGCCGAAGAAGTTGTTGAAACTGTTGCGGAGGCGGCTGAAGAAGTCAGCACGGAAGCAGAAGGACAGCTCAATCTCTTCGAAGATATCGAAGAACTGACAGTTGATGAAGACGACTTCGAATTCACTGCTGAAGAACCGGCAGTTACAGCAGCACCGCTGCCGGAAGACAGCATGAGTCTGAATATGGACGAGATCGATCTCAGCCTGCCGGCGGAGGAAAACGATACCGAGATCCTTGACGACATTCCTTCTTCACCGCTCACAAAGACAGCAGAAATGAGTCTGACCAATTCCGATCTGTACAAAGAAGGAC
>CACXZL010000083.1 GCA_902772085.1 uncultured Coriobacteriaceae bacterium
AGTTCTGTGACGCTCTTACGGAGGAGGGGAATTCTGCGGCAACAAATGCCAAGAATACCTTCAATACCATCGTCTGGAGCGACTATGAGGAGCGTACTGAGAACCAGGAGCCACACGGAGACGAGTGGGATATTGTTTCGGCTCGGCATTATTTTTCTAGCGGAAGCCCGGCAGATGGTATTGGGGGCGTTGGAGACGAATACGAGTTCGCTGCGGCATCGGCCTTCTGCCTGCAATACTTTGGGTTTGAAGATGCTTGGGCTATACCCATAATCAAGGAAGATGCGTATGCGGGGCAAGCCCACGGTGCCGTTGTCGTCGTTACGGACGAAAACCAGCGGAAATGCGTGTGTGATCCCACGCTTCTTGCAGATGGCTGGATGGTCGCGCAAAGCGAATACGATCTTACGGTGGAAAACATAGGGCAGGACCTGAAAAAGGCAGAGCAGCGTGGGCTTACCGTACAGAAGGATGACCCAAGTGCATCATCCTCCTCATCGACAAGCTCCAGTAAATCAGATGGCAACTCCAGCAGAAGCTCGCAGAGCTCATCGAACTCGTCGGTCGGCTCAGACTCTAGCTCCGGTGCGGGCACGAGCTCTTCCGGTACGGGCACCAGCTATAGCTCTGATTCGGACTCTTACGGCTCGACTGACGAGAGCGATGCCTATGGTACGTATGGCGGATATGGCGAGTACGAGGAATACGGATACGACTACGCTTAGGCATACGGACGGCCGACGCCGGTTTGCGACCTGAGCGGATGCTCTTGAGACGTGCGGCTGCCACAATGAAGGCTCTCGTTTGGTGATTTGATTGCAAACGGAAACAGGCCACCGGGCGGAAGGAGGAACCCGGTGGCCTGTGCCTGTCTTTTGGACAGGGTGCGCGTCTGGCCACGCGCACAAAAAGGAAGGAAAGGATGTCGTCGTGTGTACGTCATCGCTATCCTATTCATTTCCAGTTTTGGGCCTTTCCATACCGTTCTGTGCCATATCACAAGCGCTTCACGCTTCCTGCGCTTTGCCTACACAATTGGTGAACAAGACCCGCCGTGGGTTTGTTCGCCATGCGGGTTGCGAACTGTAACGCATTGATTGCGGCATGAAGACAAGAGGCAGGATGGGGCTGGGCATGCTTCATGCCAATGAGTACAATGGGATGGTTTCGTATTCGACAGATGGGAGAGTCATGGGCATCAACCAGCAAAGCTACGCCTACGGGGCATCAAAGTCGTCTATCCGAGAGATTGCAGCCTACGGCGCCGCGCGCAAGGCGGCGATAGGCGCAGAGAACGTATACGACTTTTCCCTTGGCAATCCAAGCGTGCCTGCGCCGGATGCCGTGCGTGACTCCATTGCGCACGCCCTGACGCTTCCGGCCACTGCCCTGCATGGCTATACGCCGGCAAATGGCCTGCCTGCTGCACGAAAGGCGGTGTCGGATTCGCTGAACCGCCGCTTCGGCACGACGTATGGGCCAGATGACCTGTATCTGACCTGTGGGGCTGCTGCCTCTATCTCCATCACGCTCAATGCGGTGTGCAATGCAGGCGATGAGGTCATCGTCATAGCGCCGTATTTTCCCGAGTACGCAGTGTTTATCCAAAACGCCGGCGCCTCGTGCGTGGAGGTCATGGCCGATGCCGAGACCTTCCAGATCGACGTGCCGGCAGTAGAGGCTGCCATCACGGAGCGTACGGCGGCCGTCATGGTGGATTCGCCAAACAACCCCGTGGGTTCGGTGTACGCACGCCAGAACCTTGAGGATCTCGCGAGCGTGCTAGGTCGTAAGTCGCGGGAATACGGACATGCCATCTATCTTATCTCCGACGAGCCGTATCGTGAGATCGCCTATGATGTAGAGGTCCCTTGGGTGCCCACAATCTACGATCGTACGATTGTGTGCTATTCGTACTCCAAGTCGCTGAGCTTGCCCGGCGAGCGCATAGGTTGGGTGCTTGTACCGCCCACGAATCCCGAGCACGATCAGCTGGTGCCTGCCGTGGCTGGGGCGGGGCGCAAGATGGGCTTCGTCTGCGCTCCCGCGCTCTTTCAACGCGTGCTTATCGATTGCGTCGACGAGCCTGCAAACATCGAGGCGTATGCAAAGAACCGCCGTGCGCTCACCGAGGGCCTCAGTGCCATCGGTTACGAGTTCATAGAGCCGCAGGGTGCCTTCTATCTGTGGATGCGCGCACTCGAGCCGGACGCAAACGCCTTCTTCGAGCGCGCAAAGAGCTACGAGCTACTGCCCGTGCCAAGCGACTCCTTTGGATGCACTGGTTGGGTGCGCGTGGGGTATTGCGTGAGCTATGAGACCATCGTGAACTCCATGCCAGCCTGGCAGCAGCTCTGGGACAGCTATCAGGCCTAAGGAAGCACTCGCAAAGGAGACCCTATGTCCACCAAAGAACTTCGTTTCGTGTCGTGGAACGTGAACGGCTTGCGTGCTACGCTGAAGAAGGACCCGAGCTTTCAAGAGATATTTGACACGTTGAATGCCGATGTCTTTGCGATACAGGAGACCAAGCTGCAGGATGACCAGCGTGCCAAGCTCAAGCTTGACTTCGACGGCTATACGCAGACGTGGAACTATGCGGAACGCAAAGGGTACTCGGGGACGGCCGTGTTTAGCCGGGAGGAGCCTCGCCAGGTTATACGACAGATTGGCTGCGAGGTGGCCGACGACGAAGGACGCTTGTGCGCTCTGGAGTTCGAGAACTACTGGTTTGTAAACGTCTATACGCCAAATGCGCAAAACGAGCTCAAGCGCATCGACGCACGACTTGCTTGGGATGAGCGCTATCGCGAGTTTTTGTGTGAGCTCTCGGCACAAAAACCCGTGGTGACCTGCGGCGACTTCAACGTGGCACACGAGGAGATCGACTTGAAGAACCCCGGTCCAAATCGTGGCAACGCGGGTTTTTCCGACGAGGAGCGCGAGAGCTTCGGGAAGTTGCTCGACGCTGGTTTTGTCGATACGTTCCGTGCCCGCCACCCCGACCTCGCGGGTGCCTACAGCTGGTGGAGCTATCGCTTCAACGCGCGCAAAAACAACGCGGGCTGGCGTATCGATTACTTCCTCGTGAGCGAGCGCATAGCCAACAAGGTCACGAGTGCAAGTATCCTGAACGAGGTCTACGGATCCGACCACTGTCCCGTGGCCTTGACGATCGAGCTGTAAGGACGGTAACTGGGAATGGCAAAAGGGAATCAAGCCCTTTTGCCACATGTGGCGAAGTGAGTATCCCCTTCGCCACGCTCAGTGCGTCTAAAGAGGCCGGTGACGGTTGTCGGCGTTAGCGTTGGCGGGCACCTAGCTCGTCCAGCACGGTCAGGAACGTGTCTTTGTTGCGCGTGGCGATGAGCTCCTCGGGAAAGTGAATCTCGTCAAATAGGGTACGCGTGGCATCGAATCTGCCAATGTCGCAAGCTATGTGGGCATCGGTGCCGGTGGAGACCATGACTCCGAGCTCAGCGCAGCGCTCCGCGATGTGGCGACATGTCGGGACGCTCCTGTGTGCGTACTTGGCGTTGAAGCTGTGCTCGTTGATCTCGATGAGCTTGCCCAGCTCTTTGGCAGCGAGGAGCACCTCGTCCACGTCAAACGGTACGCTCGCGCGACCGGGATGGCCGAGGATGAGCACCTTGGGATCCTCGAGGGCGCGTATGTACATGCTCGTCGTCTCGGCGAGGGAGGCTTCGTGCGTGAAGTCCGAGTTGTGGATGCTGGCGATGGCATAGTCTATGGTGCGCCACACGTACTTCTTGAGCGTGGAGGCGTTGCGGAAGGCAGCGCCGGTGATTCCCTCTCGCAATGTGATGTCCCAGCCAAAGAGATGCCCGTCCAAGTCGACGATGTCGGCCTCAACGCCGTGCAGGACGTACACGCCGTCCCATATGCGGGGCCATATGTTGAAGTTGATGAAGTATTGAAAGTCGCGCGCATAGGTGGGACAGTCTATGGGCGTGGTGCTTGTCATGACGGAGTAATGGTCGGTGGACCCGAGCAGCTCGATGCCTGCGAGCTTTGCGGCGGCTACGCACTCGGCAATGGTGGAGTAGGCGTGTCGGGAATACAGCGTATGCGTATGGACATCGCACCCAAAGGGCGAGGTGGCAACCTGCGCCGAATCGTATGCGTGCATGTGCGTCCCTCCTCAAAAACTCGTATGATGTGATGTGGGAAATACCCCTGCGTGTACCTTAGCATGAAAGGACCAGCCATGACATACGATTTCACGTCCATCCTCAATCGACATGGGCAGGATTCTATAGCCGTGGACGGTTTGGGAGACGGGATGGGATCCTCTCCCGCCAGGCCAAGGGAAGGATTCGATTCCATTCCCATGTGGGTGGCCGACATGGGCTTCGCCACGGCCCCTTCGGTCGTGGAGGCCATGCGCGCGCGACTTGACCAGCCGCACTTTGGGTATTATCAGGCGCGGGACGCTTACTATGAGGCCATCATGGACTGGCATCGTACGCGCAAAGGAGTGCATGACCTGGAACGTGAGCACATTGGTTACGAGAATGGCGTTTTGGGTGGAGTGGTGAGCGCATTGGGCGCGCTTTGCTCGCCGGGCGACAACGTGCTCGTGCACTCTCCCACCTATGTGGGCTTTACCCACGCCGTGGGCGACCATGGCTACCACTTGGTGCACAGCCCGCTTGTGCTGGACGAGGCTGGCGTCTGGCGCATGGACTTTGACGACATGGAGCGTCGCATCGTGGAGAACCACGTACACGCGGCCATATTCTGCTCGCCGCACAACCCGTGCGGGCGTGTGTGGGAGCGCTGGGAGATCGAGCGCGCCATGGAGGTCTTTGAGGCACATGACGTCTACGTGGTCTCGGACGAAATCTGGAGCGACCTGCTTCTGGATGGCCATGTGCACGTTCCCACGCAGCAGGTGAGTCCATGGGCCCATGAGCACGTAGTGGCCCTTTATGCGCCGTCAAAGACGTTCAACTTGGCCGGGCTCATAGGCTCGTATCACGTGATCTACAATCCGTGGCTGCGAGATCGGGTGCAACGGGAGGGAAGCCTGAGCCACTACAACGCCCAGAACGTGCTGAGCATGCACGCGCTCATGGGTGCCTACTCGCCTGAGGGCGGAGAATGGGCGGACGAGCTCTGCCGGGTGCTCAGTGCAAACGCGCGCTATGCCTACGAGCATATACGAGACACCTATCCAGGTGTGACGTGCGCAAGGGCCGAGGGGACTTACGTGCTTCTGGCGGATTGCCGGGAATGGTGCGAGCGCAGCGGAATGTCATACGATCGGCTCGTGCGTGCCGGCTGGGACGTAGGCGTGACCTGGCACGACGGGAGGCTCTTTGACTGCCCGGGCAGCGTACGTATAGCCGTCTCAGTACCGCACGCGCAGGTGATCGAGGCCTTCGCCCGTCTCGACAAGTACGTGTTTGTCTGACCTCCCCTCGCCCACCGCTGACGTAGTGAGTAACGCCAAACGTGCGGGTGGAGTCGGACCAGACAAGTGACCTGTCCCCTTGTCTGGTCAGCCAAGTTGTAGGTAGTCAGCATCGCCGCTTACCGGTCGAGTCGGAGCGGGACGCGTGCGCGGGCCGGCGGTTGACGAGCCATACAGAAACTCGCGCCAGCGCGGAAGCTCTCGAAGGGCCTGTGCGTGTCCCAGCTCGTAGGACTGCTCGAGCAACGCCACGTCAAACGTCGTGCTCTCCACGAGCATCGCATCTGGTCGAACGATGAGGCACCGACCCTCGGCCGCAAGGCGATCTATGCGTTCCATCTCGGCATTGTAGCGGTCGGCGCGCGTGAGGAACGCCTCCTGCAGGTATGGGAATTGGCTGGTCAGTCGCTTGATCACCTGAAGAGCGGCACCTGAGAATCGCTGCTTGCGATACCCGGCAGGTCGTGTGGCCAAAAAGAGAAACTTCTCGTATCCTGCGTCCTCGGCCATCCAGAGCGGAAGTCCCGCGCCTTTGCCCAGGCCGCCATCCAACATAACCTGTCCGTCGACCTCTATGGGGTTCATGAGCCAGGGAATCGTGGAACTCGCACGCACGCGGTCGATGAGGGCATAGATGTCCGGGCAGTCTTTCTTTCCCCACGTGACGGTGCGGCCGGTGTCGCGTTCAAACGACTGGATGCGGATATCGGCGGGATTTGCCTCAAACGTCTCCCAGCAAAACGGTGCAACGCCTTCCTCTATGAGGCCGCGGTAACAGTAATCTCCGTTTATGTAGCCATGACCTTCCAGAAAACTGAGCTTGCCGCCCGCATCGCGCATACCTGCGAGTGCGGTAAACGCCCACTTCGTGCGCCACTGGTCGCGTGAGACGTAGTCGACCGTGTTGCTCGCACCGGCGCTGAGCCCGCATACGAAGGGAAAGTAAATCCCTTCTTCCAGCAGCACGTTTGCCATGCCTGCGGTATAGCCTGCCCGGTATCCACCGCCCTCAAACACGAGGGCGCAGCCGTTTACGTTTGTTGCAAGTTCCATGATGGCCTCCTCGCGTTACAGTATACGTGACGGGTTGTGCGCAATTGTTCGCTTTTTTTGGAAAGGGGTTTGTCATGGGCAAGACGATAGAGGACGCGCGCGAGGCGGCCGAAGCTTTGAGGAAGTCCGTGGAACGTGCGGGCAACGTGGTCTTCTTTGGCGGGGCGGGCGTGAGCACGGCGAGTGGCATTCCGGACTTTCGCTCGCCCGACGGTCTCTACCATCAGAAGTTCTCATATCCTCCCGAGACGATGCTTTCACGTTCGTTTTACGATACGCACACGGAGGAATTCTTTGACTTCTATCGTACGCGTATGTTTGCGCTTGGTGCAAAACCGTGTCGGGCACATACCAAGCTAGCTGAATTGGAGGCCGAAGGCAAGGTCAGCGCCGTGGTGACGCAAAACATAGATGGGCTGCATCAGCTTGCGGGATCGAAGCGT
This sequence comes from uncultured Coriobacteriaceae bacterium, assembly GCA_902772085.1. GTDB lineage: Bacteria > Actinomycetota > Coriobacteriia > Coriobacteriales > Atopobiaceae > RUG440. Next base: position 6,934 of record CACXZL010000083.1, read on the forward strand.
GTTTGGGAGCTGCACGGGTCGGTGCACCGCAACATCTGCCGGCGTTGCGGTG
>CACXZL010000084.1 GCA_902772085.1 uncultured Coriobacteriaceae bacterium
CCCGTCAGGCCGTCCCGCGGGTAGGCCGGCCTGCCGGGCCTGACAGGCACGAGCTTGCGCGACACCTCCTCGACGAGGGAGGCCATGAGGCACTCCCTCTCGGCGTCGTCTGCGAGGATCAGGCGGTATAGGTCCTCCTTGAGCGCGCCGATCGCGAACGTCCTGTTGGCCGCCATCTCGTGCTTGTACTCCCTGCCCTCGGCCTCGATCCTCTCGTCCGCGGCGGCGTCCGCCTCCCGGGCGAGGTCGAAGGCGAGGTTCGCCAGGTAGGCGGTGGCGTACACGTCCTGCTCTATGAGCACCGGCTTGGTGCCGGTGAAGTTCTCCATCTGGAGGCGGTCCTTCATGTACTCGAAGATCGTCTCGGACCGCCACCTCAGCCAGTAGCAGTCCTTGAGCTCCGAGTGGGGCACGACGTCCTCGCCGACGTTGGTCACGAGCAGCTCGGGGTCCTCCCCGCCTATGTCGACGACGCAGAAGCGGACCCGGAGCGCGCCGAGCGCGACCAGGGCGTCGACGGCCCCGGGGTCCGTCTTCGCCTGGTCCTTGAGCCTGCTCCGCGTGAGCCGCACGTCCAGCCACAGGTCCCCGCCGGCCTCCTCGGCCGCCCTGTACTCGGGGGTGAGGAAGCCCTTGCTGCACCTTATGAGGTAGTGCTCGCCGGCGCACTCGACCTGCGCCATGAGGAGAAGCGACGGGTAGCCCCGGTCGCCGATGAACAGCAGGGGCATTCCGCCGGTCACCCGGCTGGCCCCGACGAGGTGGCCCATCACCTGGGCGCGTTCGTGGAAGCTGCCCCTGTGCAGCGAGAGGTCGAGCAGCTGGCCCGTGAGGGGGTCGGAGGCCGCGGAGACGCCTATCGTCGCCTGGTCCCTTCCGGCGCCGCTCGCGTTGCCGTAGCGCTCGATCGTCGCCTCGTTGGTGGGGACGTCGCCCGACGACCCGTCCACGCCCACCACGACCATGCCGTGGAAGAGCGCCCCGCAGCCGTCGGCGTAGACGCTCCGCGCGTGGTGCCGCGCGAGCTCGAGCAGCGCCTCGGGCCTCATCTTCTCCCTGGCCTTGAGGTAGCCCTGCCTGGTGACGTCGACGCCCGTCTCCCTGCGCACGTCCCTCAGCTCGATCGACAGCGTCCTGCCCTTCCGCGCGAGCAGGCTCTCCGCGAGCACGTCCGCCGTGAGCTTCCGCCGCCGCGTGAAGTCCTGCGGCCGCGTGCGGCACAGGGCGGCGAACTCCTCGCTGCGGACGAGCGCGAGGTCCCTCGATATGCGCTCCGCGACGCCCATGTCGGCTCCCCCCGGGTCGGGTAGCCCTAGTCCCAGACGAGCCGCGGCCTCTTGTCCTCGTCCATCCACGCGGCCCTCAGGTAGGGCAGCTGGCTCTCCTCGACGCGCCCCAGGTTGATCACCGTCCGCTGCACGTGCCTCCCGCCCTCGCGCACGCTCTCGACGACGCAGGCGTAGACGGCCTCCGTGCCGTCGGACAGGCGCCTCCTGTGCGTCCTCACATACAATGGAACACTCCGGATACCCCCTATAGCCATCCTCCCAGTAACGTATGTTTCCACCACAATATTACAATATATACTGGTATTATGCAATAATCATTTCCACCACATTTGGGAGCCGACTCCGTCATATTTCTACCATGGGAGGGACATCTGCCAAGTTGCCGGGACCCTTTAGGGGACGTCCGCGCCGCGTCCGCCCGAAGTGCTCGGCCTCCCTGCGACGCGCGACGCGAGGCACGTTTCCACCACACCAGCACGTCCGAAAGGGGCTGGGGCGCCGATCTGTCCTCGGTGGCCCCAGCCCTGAATGCGTTCGGGCTTCGGTTAGCGTATTACGAAACAGCCGTTAGCCTTAAGTTGATGACATTGGGGCGAGGCCGCCTCCCGCAACCGTGAACCCGACCCTTTGGGACGAGGGTTCATGGTTGCATAAACATTTGCACCGACGCCCGCGCCAACTGGGACTTTACCACTTTTGATGTACCTTTTCCGCAACCGTGAGCTCCCGGCGCCCGCCCGGAGTTCACGGTTGCGGAAGCGCGCGGTGGCGCAACGCCTCTAGCTGGGCTTTTGCCGCGAGGGCGCGCGACGCGGCGCAAGCGTGAACCGCGCCCTTTCCCGTCTGCGGCCGCGCACCTCCGCCTCACCCACAGATTTCGGGGCTGAGCCGGAAAAACGATGGGCTATGAAGCCTACGCCCGTTTTTTTCCAGCACAAGACCATCCACAAGACCATGTCGAACAAACCGGGGATTGCCACAACCGCACTTGTAGACAATTGCATGATTTTGCAAGACAATGCCTATACGGTTAGGGCGGACAGGCGGAGGCAGCCATGAGCAACGAGGCCAGAGATGCACACCAAAACCCGCAACGACAGTTGCTGGAACAGAAGCAGGCGTTTATCTCGCTTCTGGACAACATGCCGAGCATGGCCTTCACCAAGGATGCGGAGACAGGCGTCTACCTGGCATGCAACCAAGCTTTTGCCGAGTACGCCCACAAGGAGACGCCCAACGACGTAGTGGGGCTTACCGATTCGGAGATTTTCGATGCGGTCACGGCCGCGCACTTCGTAGCGGACGACCAGATCGCGCTTTCCATGGACAAGCCGTACATCCTCTTTGAGGATGTACCTGATGCTGTCGGCAACCAGCGACAGTTTCAGACCACCAAGTTCAAGTACACCGACGCAACTGGACGTCTCTGCTTGCAGGGACTATGCCAGGACGTAACGGACATGGTGCGCATCCAGCGTGAACATGCCACCACAAAAGCGAACTACGAGAAGGTTCGAAGTAGCAATACTATCTATGCCCAAATTGCTCAGGCACTCGCACGAGGTTACACGGACCTCTTTTATGTAAACATGGAAACTGGCGAGCTCATCGAGTACCACACCGACGACGAGCTCGGCGTACTTACCGAGGCGCGAAGAAGTGCTGACTTCTTTGAGGGGTGCGAGCGAGACGCAAAGCTGTATGTACATCCGGATGATCAAGAGACCTTTGTAAAGACCATGAACCGGGATTTCCTCGCGAGGGTTCTGGAACGGTCCCAGACATACGAAATGACCTATCGAAGGATTATGGGAGATAGGACGTTTTATGTACAGATGCGAATCTCGCGGATAGAGGACGATAGACGCTTCATCGTCATCGCTGTGTCAGACGTAGACGAGCTGATAAAGAAGCGACAAGCGGAGAAACGAATAATCGAAGAGCGGATCATCTACGCAAGGCTTCACGCCATCACGGGAAACTTCATCTGCATCTACGTAGTAGACCCGCAAAGCGGCCATTACCGCGAATTCAGCGCAACTGACGATTACGCGGAGAGCTTCGCGCAAGCGAAGGAAGGAACGGATTTCTTTACCACCGTTCGTACTGCCGCACGTGTCTTCAACCATCCGGATGATTTGGACCGCTTCCTTTCGAATCTTACACCAGAAAACGTCATGGCCGAAATTCAGCAGAACGGGATCTTCAAAATGGGATACCGCATCATGATGGAAGGCAGGCCTCGCTACGTCCAGTTAACTGCCGCCATGGTAGAAGAGAAGGAGGGCCCACGCCTCATCGTCGGTCTGAACGACATTGACGCTCAGGTTCGACGGAGAGAGATAGATGAAGAGATTGCACGTCAGAAAGAGATCTACGATCAGATCACTGCAAGTCTTGCCGCACAGTACGACACGCTGTACTACATCGACATAAAGACAAACACCTACATCGAGATTTCCTCGACGGACGAATACAAGAAACTCAATGTTCCGGCTACCGGAAGCGACTTTTTTGCCGAGAGCAGAAGAAGCATCGACAAGTACGTACATCCTGAGGACCAGGAGAAGGCCCGCAACCTGCACTATAAGGATGTAATGATAAACAACCTCAGATACAAGAGCACGTTCTCGATGAGCTGGCGACTCGTTGTGAACGGTCAGGTCAGCCATATCCGGCATACGGAAATCATGGCCAGAGACGGCAAGCACCTCATCGTCTGCATAAAGAACATCGATGCAGAAGTGCGGGCGGAGCTTGCCCTCAAGGCCAATCAGAAAAAGAACGTAACGTACACGCAGATCGCCGAGAGGCTAGCCACCCATTATGATTTCATCTATTACATCAACTGCAAAGACTCACATTATGCTGAGTTTTCCACAAAGAAGAAGAGCGGGGGACTGAAGGTTCAGGACGAGGGGGAGGACTTCTTCGCAGACGCAAGAAAAAACGCAGACAGGCTCATCTATTTGGAGGACAGGGAGAGAATCAAGCTCTTCCTAGACCGAGATCGCCTGATATCCGAGCTCGAAGGTAGGCGCCAGCTCACGGAAGACTATCGTCTCGTCGTCGGTGAAAACAGGCTGCAGTATGCACGCATGTCGGTAACATATGCCTCTGATCATGGGCACTTTATCATTTGCGTCGAGAATCGCGATGAGGATATCCGCAAGGAAAAGGAGCGTCTGGCAGAGCTCTCCATGGCAAATGAGATGGCTCGGAGGGACGGACTCACGCAAACGAAAAACAAGACGGCCTACCGCGAAATGGAAAGCAACCTGCAGAAGCAGATCGAAAGCGTCAGCGAGCACATCTCCTTTGGCATCGTAGTCTGCGACATCAACGGCCTTAAGGTGGTTAACGACACGAAGGGGCACAAGGCAGGAGATGATTACATCAAAGCATCCTGCAGGCTGATTTGTCGTGTCTTCCACCATAGTCCCGTATTCCGCATCGGTGGAGACGAGTTCGCTATCATACTCCGTGGTCAGGACTATAAAAACCGCATAGACCTGCTTTCCAATCTACGGAATCGGGTCGAGGAGAACGTCCGCATCGGTGAAGGACCTGTCGTGGCCTCAGGTTTTGCGGAGTACCATCCACATACGGACCACACCGTAGAAGATGTGTTTAATCGCGCCGATCGCCAGATGTACGAGGACAAGACGCGTCTGAAAGAACGGCAGGCGCTTCTTGAGAGCTATTCCTTAACGAATAGAACGGAAATCAGAGCCATCAGCAAAGACAGGCATGTCATGCTTGACGCGCTGTATAAGGCATTTGAAGTGGTTTCGGAAGGAACCTATGTGTTTCTTTGCGACATGAAATATGATTTCTCTCGTTGGTCAAAGAATGCAGTAGACACCTACGGCCTGCCCGCCGAATACATGTATGGCGCAGGCGACATCTGGGAGAACCGAATCCACCCAGAGGATAGGGCGACCTACCATAAGGGCATTGACGAGATTTTCTCCGGAAACGCCACAGGCCATGACATGCAGTACCGGGCGAAGCGCATCACAGGAGAATACGACGTATGTACCTGCCGCGGCGTTGTGATACGCGACCCTTCCGGCGAGCCTGACTACTTCGCTGGTACCATACGCAATCATGGCATCCAAGAGCACATCGATACGCTGACGGGACTCAGAAACCAATACGGCTTCTTTGAGGACCTCGATATCCACATCAAGAGGAACGCGGGAATAACCACGGTCTTGCTTGGCATCAGCAAATTCTCCGAGATCAACGAGATGTACGGATATCATTTTGGAAACCGCGTCCTGCAGCGCTATGCAAGAGAGATGCTCAAAAGAGTAGGCAACACAGGACATGTCTACCGTATCGACGGTGCGAAACTGGCAGTGATAAGCAACACGATATCGATCGCGGAGATTCAAAACGAGTACGATCAGTTCCGTGCCTATTTGCACGAGAGCTTTTGGGTGGATGGCAAAAAGATACTGCTCGACCTGCATTGCGGCGTGTTGCAGGTGGATAGTTTCGACATCGATTCCCAGACGATATATGCCTGCCTGAATTATGCCGACGAGGAGTCGAAGCTTCGCCGGTATGGAAACGTAGTCGAATTCCGCAACGTCCTAAACGAAGACAGCCATCTAAGGCTGGAGAAGCTCCATGCGATTCGGGCCTCTATCTCACGTGGCTATGAAGGCTTCTATCTGCTCTACCAACCAGTTGTTGATGCCCATACAGAGCAGCTAGTTGGTGCCGAAGCTTTGCTTCGCTGGAATAGCGAGCCATACGGCATGGTACCGCCCGATCAGTTCATTCCGATCCTTGAATCCGACCCGCTCTTTTCGGAGCTGGGGAAATGGATACTCTGGGAGTCCATCCTCGCAGCAAAACAAGTTCTAGAGATCCATCCTGAGTTCGTGGTAAATGTCAATCTGTCATACCGACAGATAGAAGAGCCCGGTTTTGTAGACATGGTTCTTCGGATCCTGAAGGAGTTGGAGTATCCGCCGGAGCATCTCTGCCTTGAGGTGACAGAGAGATGCAGACTGCTTGATCTTGAGCTTCTCAACAACGTGGTCGTGAGCCTCAAGGCCAGCGGCATACTCGTTGCGCTGGACGACTTTGGCACTGGATTCTCCTCCGTCGGGATCCTCAAAGAAATACCAGTTGACGTCATCAAGATCGATCGGAGCTTTGTAAACACGATTGAGGAGGACGCCGTAGACAGGCAGTTGGTCAGAAACATCGTGAATCTTGCCTCTCTCTTTGGCGCAAAGACCTGCGTTGAAGGTCTCGAGACGACGGGCATGCGAGACATTCTCACCCAGTATGACGTGAGCAGCTTCCAAGGGTATTATTATGCGAGGCCCCTTACGCTTGAGCAGCTCTTGGTGTGGAAGGACAAGTCGTAAAACGACAATTCAAAAAGGGTGCAGGTAGGTGGTGAGTACTCTCGCCACCTACCTGCTCCACAATCAGTGGGATTCACTGCCTCGCTTATGAATCGAGGTCCCTTTTTTCGTTCTGTTTCTGGCGCGGATGCCGATGCGTGATGGGAAGTCGCAGTGTAAAGGTAGTACCCACGCCCTCCTCCGAATCCACCGAGATGGTACCGTTGTGGCGATCCACGATCTCCTTGGTGAGAGCAAGACCCACGCCCAGACCGCCTGCGG